>JAIPDR010000121.1 GCA_021737615.1 Desulfohalobiaceae bacterium
ACAGGGAAGCCGGTTCGCCTGCTAGGCTGTTCGTATTTATACCTGCTTTTTTCTCCGTCAGCAAGGATCGGACCAACCCGATCAGCGTGGATAGTCTCTCGTATGAAACTTCATCGAAGAATGCGACCCGGTCACAGGGTTCTCTTGCGTTCAAACGCTTCCGGCTCTCGGTTTTCTAAGGCTCGTGAACACGGGATCCCTTCCCCCTCCGGACTCTTAGGCTCTGCCTTAAACATTGATGTTGCCTGAACGAGGATCTTCTGCAGTCTTATGGTTTGAAGCCTTAGACGCGGTCCGGTTTCCCCCATTTCGCGAGCCTAAGAAAACCTGAGAACCTCCCAGCGAGGTCGCGCAAGAAAACCCTGTTGCCCGGTTCGCAAAGAGGTGCCAATGCTCAAGACTATTGATCAAACTGGTAGTTGTATATTCTAATAAAAACAAATACTTACATGTCAGACCGGCCAGAGGCAGGGCTGACTAGGGACCTCTGGTCTCTGGATTCCAGAGGGTTGCCAAATAACCTTTTTTCTGTTAATGCCAACAGTTGACTATATAAGAAGATATATTTCTTGATCCAAGGGCGGTGTATGGCTAAGTTTATTCTGCGTCGATTTTTTCTCATGCTGTTGACCATGGTACTTGTTTCCGTGGCAGTATTCCTGATAACCGAAGCCTCGCCCGGCAATGTGGCCCGAAATGTCCTCGGGAGTTTCGTGACCAAGGAGCAGGAGAAATCCTTTTTGAACCAGATGGGTCTGGATGAGCCGATTCTGGTCCGGTATCTGCACTGGCTGGTGGGCAGCGACTGGATGGCTGAGCGAAAGGTCGGCCTGGAATTAAAGCGGGTGACATCAGAAGAAGGGTTTGAGGAATGGTGGGCGGTCAAGGCCGGCGGCAGCCTGGTCCGCTGGAAGATGAAGGGCAATGATCTGATCGCCTTGGAGCGAGGTCCGCAGGGAGAGATCACTACCTATACGGACAATGATCGCTGGAAGACCAATGAGCAGGGGACCTCTTTTTTCTGGGGGATCAACGATCAGAATCAAGCGGTCAAATGGGAGAAAGGAGAAGGCAAAGAGTCCTGGAAGTTCGTCATGGGCACAGGCTGGATGAAATCGGCAGGGGCTCCCACGGAATATATTCCCTTGAAGAAAGGCTTTGTCCGGGGCGATCCCGGAATTTCCCTGCGCACCGGCCGGCCGGTGAGCAAGAGCCTGGGGATCCGCTTGCGGAACTCCCTGGTTCTGGCCGGATCCGCCTTTGTGATCATCATGCCCATTGCCTTGTTCCTGGGGATCGCGGCCGGCCTGCGGGAAGGCTCTTTCCTGGACAGGGGCTTGTCCATCCCCGGGATGATGTTTTCGGTGATCCCGGAATTCGTGACCGGCATCTTCCTTATCCTGATTCTGGCCCAGTGGCTGGACCTGGTGCCGGGGGCCACGGTCTTTGGGGAAAAGGCGCCCTGGACCAGGCCGGATATGCTGGTGCTTCCTGTTTTGACCCTGGCCCTGATCGAGCTCGGCTACATCCTGCGGATCACCCGGGCCAGCATGGCCGAGGTCATGCAGCAGGCCTTCGTCCGGACGGCCTTTTTAAAGGGTCTGCCCTATTGGCAGGTCATCTTCAAACACGCGGTACGCAATGCCCTGATCGCCCCCATCACCGTGATCATGCTCCACATCAACTGGATGATGAGCGGCATCGTGATCGTCGAGGTTGTCTTCGGGTATCCTGGACTCGGCAAATACCTGCTGGATTCGGCTCTGTATAAAGACGTAGCCGCCCTGGAGGCCGGGGCCATGATCATGGTCCTGATCGCCGTGGGCACCCAGCTCATTGCGGATATCGTCTACACTTTCTTGAATCCGCGCATCAGATACACCTGATCCGGAAACGGGCAGACCGTCCAGTTTGATCAATGAAGAAACTGCAGAAAGACATCCGGGTCGGGATCGCTATCGGTATCGGGATCGAAGTCTTCATTCAAAACATACTTTTTCTCGATTCCGATTCTGATTCCGATAGCGACCCCGATAGGAAAAATTTGGAGTTTCATATGAGCCCTGCCTCTGGCAGGCTTGACATTTAACTATCCAATATTTAATACAATACAAAGGTAAGCTGTTACACTAGTAAAGCTCAATTCTACAGCTGCCAGTTTGATCGAGGAAGAAACTTCAATTTGAGTCACTGGCACTCTCTTTACGAACCGGGCGACAGGGTTCTCTTGCGCGATCCGGCACTCAACTACTCAATGCCTCCAATTTGCCTGAGCAAAAAAAAATTGAGTGCCGGATTAGAAAACCGAGAGCCGGAAGCGTTTAAGCGCAAGAGAGCCCTGTGACCGGTTCGAACTATTCCGCATTTTTAAATGAAGTTTCATATGAGATTTTAAGGCGTTGATATTGTGAATTTTTTCTTTACCTGACACCCGACACCCGACACCTGAAACCTGTCAAATGTCCAATTTTGAAGTCAAATAAATCATTTCAAGCAGTTAACTCTCATGATTGGTACAGGTGTACGAAGTCTGACATTGCGCAGAAACCCTGAATTCACGACTTTTAAACCGTGAACCGTGAACCGTGAACCTTGAACCGAGCACCGTGCACCTTGTCGACCTGGGGCTTCGGACCTGGTAAAACGCCTATTGTCAGGCGAGGCCCCATACTTGAGCAGGATATTCAAAGAGGAAGGGCGAATGGCGGATCATCAGACTGTGGAAGAATTGGAACCCGAGGTTATACCGGACCAGGGCCACGGTTCGGTCGTGGAACCGCAGAAGGGGTTCTGGAAGAAGATCAAGAGCGCGGCCCAGATCCTTTTGTCCTCGAAGACGGCGACCATCGGTTTTCTCCTGGTTTTTTTCTGGGTGGCGGTGGCGATCCTGGCCCCGGTCCTTACGCCGTACAGCCCGACTGAACAGGACTGGATGCACCCCAATGAAGGACCGTCCGTCCAACATATTCTGGGCACCGATGAACTGGGCCGGGATCTCTGGACGAGAATCATCTACGGGGCCAGGGTGGTGCTGGTTTATCTTCCGGTGTCGGAACACGTGAATATCCCGGGCGGCACCGCCATCTGGTCCGTACTCGTGGCCCTGGTGGCCGGTTCCATGCTCGGGCTGATAAGCGGCTATATCGGAGGCTGGCCTGACGAGATCATCATGCGTTTCCTGGACGCCATGATTTCCATTCCGGTACTGCTCCTGTATCTTTTGATCGTGGCCGCCCTGGGGGCCTCGGCCGTGAATGTGGTCATCGCTCTGGCCATCATGGGCATCCCGGGGATCGCCAGGCTTGTTCGGAGCCTGACCCTGGACATCCGCACCCGGGACTATATCAAGGCGGCTGAGACGAGAGGGGAGAGCAAGATCCATATCATGCTCGTGGAGATCATGCCCAACGCCAAGGGGCCGGTGATCATAGACGCCATGCTCAGGGTGGGGTACGCGATCTTCGCCATGGGCACCCTGGGTTTTCTGGGCATGGGCATCCCGCCGCCATCCCCTGACTGGGGGAGCATGGTGGCCAAGGGCAGGGAGTTCATTCTCCAGGGACACCCCTGGGCCGCTCTCTGGCCGGCTATTGCCATCGCCTCCCTGGTGGTTGGTTTGAACCTCATGGCCGACGGTTTGCGGGAGGAGATGACCCGGTACCAATAATTTTTATTTCCGATTGATGTAAACATCAATCGGAAATAAAAATTAATATTTCAAGGATGTTATAAAAAATACGGAATCGGTAGTATGGATTAGCCTATGAATGAATCCCAATCCAGGCCTCTGCTGGAAGTCAAGGACTTAAGCATCGCCTACAAGACCAGAAAGGGGAGAGTCCTGGCCGTGGAGGGGCTGAACTTCACGGTCCGTTCCGGGGAAACCCTCGGCCTGGTGGGTGAATCCGGCTGCGGCAAAAGCACTGTGGCCTTCGCTATTGTCGGATTTCTGGGGCAGAACGGCCGGATCCCCAAGGGGCATATCTACTTCGACGGGGAGGAGATGGTCGGCCGGCCCCAGCGGGAACTGAACAAGATCCGGGGGGACCGGATATCCGTGGTCTACCAGGATCCCATGGCCGCCCTCAACCCGGTGGTGCCGGTGGGGAAACAGCTGGCCGAAGTCCTGACCGCCCACCGCTCTGTTACCGCGAACCAGGCCTGGGAGCAGTGTGTGCAGATGCTAAAAAAGGTGCACATGCCGGACGCGGAACGGGTCATGAACCGCTATTCCTTCCAGCTTTCCGGTGGCCAGCAGCAGCGCGTGGTCATCGCCATGGCCATGCTCAACAATCCTGCCCTTTTGATCATGGACGAGCCGACCACGGCCCTGGATGTGACTGTGGAAGCCGCGGTCCTGGACTTGGTCGAGGAGTTGAAGGAGGAATACCGGACCGGTATCCTGTTTATCACCCACAATCTGGGGGTGGTGGCCCGGGTCAGCGACAAGATGTGCGTCATGTACGCCGGGATCGGGGTGGAAAAGGGCTCGGCCCACGACATCTTCAAGAATCCGGTCCATCCCTACACCCAGGGTCTGATCCGCTGCGTGCCCAAGCTGGGCCGGAACAAGGAAGACTCGGTGCTCTATCCCATTCCGGGCCGGGTGCCGGATCCTGCTGAAAGGGAGAACGAGATCTGTATTTTTTCCGAGCGCTGCGACTACGTCCGGCCGGAGTGCACCCAGGGCAGGCCCCGCTACCTGGAGATAGAACCCGAGCATACGGTCCGCTGCTTCCGGGCCGCTGATATCTATCGGAACAAGGCCTCCTTTGAAGAGATCAAGCAGAAATCAAGGGCCAGGGATGAGGACCTGGAAGTGGAGAAGCTGCTCAGCGTGGAGAACCTCAAGGTCTACTACGAGCAGGAGTCCAAATCCCTGGCCGGTTTTTTCGGCATGGAGAAAAAGCAGTTCGTCAAGGCGGTGGACGATATCTCGGTCGTCGTCAAAAAGGGGCGGACACTGGGGGTTGTGGGCGAGTCCGGATGCGGCAAGTCGACCATGGTCAAGGGCTTGATCGGGCTGGAGGAGATCACGGACGGAGAGGCCAGGTTTTTGGATTTCGACCTGGACAAACCGATCACCAAGCGGGAAAAGACAGTGATCCGCGAGATGCAGATGGTCTTTCAAAATCCTGACGCGACCCTGAACCCGGCCTACAGCATCGGTCAGCAGATAGCCAGACCGATCAAGCTGTTCAAGACCGTGCCCAAAAAGCAGATCAGAGGCGAGGTCATCCGGCTTCTGGAGGCGGTTCGACTGAACGAGACCTACTACGACCGCTATCCCAGGCAGCTCTCCGGCGGCGAAAAACAACGGGTGGGCATAGCCAGGGCCCTGGCCAGCCGGCCTGACCTGGTCATCTGCGACGAGCCGGTCTCGGCCCTGGATGTTTCGGTCCAGGCCGCGGTCCTGAACCTCCTTTTGGAGATCCAGAAGCGCTTCTCCACTTCTTTGATCTTCATCGCCCATGATTTGAGCGTGGTCCGCTTCTTCTCCGATGACGTGGTCATCATGTACCTGGGGCAGATCATGGAAATGGGTCCGGTGGAGGCCATCTACGACCCGCCCTACCATCCCTACACCGAGGCCCTGTTGTCCGCAGTGCCCATTCCGGATCCGGATGCGGAGCAGGGCCACATCAGGTTGAGCGGCAATGTCCCCAGCGCCTTGAACGTACCTGAAGGCTGCCGGTTCCATCCCCGCTGCCCGAGACGGCATCAGCTCCCGGAGGCAGGTGCGGTCTGCGCCATGGAGCGCCCCCCCAGGCGGGAACTGAAGAAAGGGCATTTCATCCAGTGCCATTTCAGCACTGAGGAACTTCGCAACATGGAGCAGTTGACTGAAGAACAGACCACAGCCGCGGGGTGATGCTTAATTTCAGACTTTGCAGCCTAGTTTCAGAGCTCTTTCCCGTACTCAAAAGTTTGGATATTTTTTTGGACAAATATCAGGTTTATGATAAATTCTAAGCACGAAATTCGAATTTCGATATTATGTCCAACTTTGAAGTCATAAAAAAATTTTAAATTATTTTAATGATTTATGCTTAAGTGTCAAGACGCTGGTACGAAGTCTGAGTTTTGGCGTGTAAATTTAATCCTTGTTTTGCAGTGAGGAAGTCGATGTTGGCAAGACGGCGAATAGGTTCTTTACTTTCCTTAATACCGGATGTGTTGTATATCCGGTCAAACAAAGGAGGATATCCATGAGCAGGAAACACATGCATCCAGGGGTTTATGACCTGAAGTCCCAGTTGGACAGCGGCAGGATTTCCCGGCGGGAGTTTATCAGGTACGCGGCCCTGCTTGGTGTCTCGGTCACGGCCGCCACACAGATGGCCGGTCTGACCTGGCCCGGGAAGGCCTTTGCCGGAGACGTCAAGAGAGGGGGGACCATGAGGGTCTCGGCGCCGGTTCAGAAAGTGACCCATCCGGCCCAGTTCTCCTGGATAGTGCCCAGCAACCAGATGCGTCAGGTGGCCGAATATCTGACCTTCACCGACAAGAACAATGTCACCCATCCCTACCTCCTGAAAAACTGGGAGGCCAGTGACGACCTGAAGACCTGGACTCTGAACCTGCGCCAGGGGATCAATTTCAACAACGGGGACGAATTCACGGCCGACGATGTGATCTTCACCATGAATCAGTGGCTGGACGAGGACGTCGGTTCTTCCATGCTGGGCATGATGAAGAGCTACCTGGATCCGACCGGAATCGAAAAGGTGGACAAATATCAGGTCAAACTCCATCTCAAACGGCCGGAAATCGGTATTCCAGAGCATATGTTCCACTATCCGGCCCTGGTTCTGAATTCCAGGACCTTTGAGGGTGATTTCATCAAAAAGCCCCATGGAACCGGCCCGTTCACCCTGGAGATGTTCCGGGAGGGGGAGCGGTGTGTCTTGAAAAGGCGCAATGATTACTGGAAGGAAGGTGTGGATGGAAAACCCCAGCCCTACCTTGATTCGGTCCAGTTCATCGACATGGGCGCTGAGCTTGCGGCCCAGATCGCGGCCCTTCAATCCGGGGAAACCGATTCAATGGATATGTCCGACCTTCCGGGACCGCAGGCTTACAAGGCCCTGAAGGATGATCCGGGTATCAAGGTCATGGGCATTGCCACGAACTCGGCCAGGGTCCTGCGCATGCGGGTCGACGTCAAGCCCTGGGACGACAACCGGGTGCGGCAGGCCTTAAAGCTCTGCCAGCACCGGGAAAAGATCCTCGGCCTGGCCTATTACGGCGAAGGGCTTATCGGCCAGGACGTCCATGTCAGTCCCATGCATCCGGAATACTGCAAGATCGATACCCCGAAGTACGATCCCGAAAGGGCCAGGCAGCTGCTCAAGGAGGCCGGCTACCCGGATGGACTGGAGGTGGATTTGAACGTGGGCAGCGGCTGGAACGAGATCGTCCGCTACGCCGAGATCCTGAAGGAAGACGCCAAACCGGCCGGTTTGACGGTCAATATCAAAACCATGCCCAACAGCCAGTACTGGGAAAAGTGGACCGAAGTCGGGCTCGGGGTCACGGTCTGGGCCCACCGCCCTTTGGGAACCATGGTCCTCAATCTGGGTTATACCACGGATGCCGAAGGCAAACCGGTCGCCTGGAACGAAACCAACTGGTCGGACAAGGAGTTCTCCGAACTGCTGGAACAGGCCAACGGCACCCTTGACCTTGAAAAACGTCGAAAGATCTTTTGCAAGCTGGAACAGATTCAGCAGGACCGCGGGTCCATCGGAATCCCCTTCTGGATCAATCAGTGGACCATATGCAGGAAAAAGGTGGAAAATCTCGAACCGCATCCGACCATGTACATGTACTTCAACGATGTCTGGCTAAGTTCGTAAGCTTATCCGGTTTGCGCCTCCGGGTTCTTGTCCCGGAGGCGCTCACCGGATATTGACATCAGATAAAAGCTGCGCTATTTTTAATTGTTGTCCGGCTACAACCGGATAACAGCTCTGCCCCGACTGAGACATTCTCTTCTCATCATATCTGTTCAACTGGACCGGCACGGCCAGGAGAACGTTTTCCTCGTGCAAAATGTGAGTTTTTCGACCTGATGAAGAAAAGGTTCTTCATCATTGTACAGGTGAGGTGCGTTCTGTGGATTTTAATAATATCTAACCTGAATTATTGTATTTAATTGTAAGGAAATGACCCATGCAGCAATCAGATCGAGTCCTCAGCGTCGACCTGACGCAACAGAACTTTTCGGTTTCTGAAATGCCGCCTGACGTCTTGAGGGACCTGTCGGCAGGACGGGGATACAATATCTGGCATCTCCTTCAATATCTGACTCCCATGACCGACCCCTGCGGCCCGGAAAATATTCTGGCCTTCTCCTGCGGACTCTTGACCGGAACGGCCGCTCCTGTTTCCGCGCGCCTGCATATCAGCGGACGTTCCCCGCAGACCGGGCTTTTGGGGAGCTCCAATGTCGGCGGAAATTTCGGAGCCGGGTTGCGCACCTCGGGCTATCTGTCGCTCACGGTCAGAGGCAGGAGCCCTTCTCCGGTCCTTCTGGTCATCGAGCAGAGCCGCCTCCGCTTTGTGCCGGCAAAATCCTGGTGGGGCCTGGATACCTGGCAGACGCATCAGCGAATCCAAAATACCTTCGGACCCGGGGCCCAGGCCCTGTGTATCGGTCCGGCCGGTGAACGCATGGTCCCCTTTGCCTGCATCATGCATGGTCTGGATCATGCCGCCGGCAGGACCGGTCTTGGAGCGGTCATGGGCTCCAAAAACCTGAAGGGGATCGTGATCACTGAAACGCCGCACAGCAAAAAGGCAGGTTATTCCCAGATCAACGGCTGCAACCGGGACTTTGTGCGCAGGGTAAAACAGAGTCCTTTGTACCCGAACTTTTCCCGGCACGGCGGGGCGGGTTCGGTCCTCTGGTGCAACGATCTCGGCATCATGCCCACCAGAAACTATCAGGAGAACCGTTTCCAGGAGGCGGAAAAGATCGACGGCAGGCTCCTGGAGCAGTTTACGCAGCGAAGGACCCGTTGCTATCGCTGTTTCATCGGCTGCAAGGCCGAACTGAAGTTGCCGGATGAACGATTCCCCAAAGGCCGGGCTACCAGACCCGAATTCGAACCTATGGTCAATTTCGGGGCAAGGTGCGGGCTGTCGGATATAAGTGCCGTGGTGCACCTGGACAACCTCTGTTCCAGGCTGGGGCTGGACTGTATCTCTTCGGCCGGAGTCCTGGCTTTTGCCATGGAGCTTTTCGAGAAGAACATCCTGACCCTGGAGGATACCGCCGGCCTGGAACTGGAGTGGGGCCGGGCCGAGGCCATGGAGGACATGCTTCATCAAATCGCCCGCCAGCAGGGCCTGGGCCGGATCCTCGGCCAGGGGGTCAGGAAGGCGGCGGCCCTGATCGGCCGCGGCGCCGAGGCCTACGCCTATGAGGTCAAGGGATTGGAGCTTTCCGCCTACCACCCCGGCATGATCAATGGCACGGCCCTGAGCTACGCCATTTCCAGCCGGGGTGGAGACTTCAACACCACCTACGCCTCCCTGGAGTACAACTGGACCAGGGAGCAGGCGCTGGAGGCCTTTGGGAGCAAGGAAGCGGCAGACCTGAAGGGTCGTCAAGGCAAAGCCCGGATGATCAAGCAGGCGGCCATCGTCAATGCAGCCCTGGACAGCCTGGGACTCTGCAAGATCCCGACCCTGTCCCTGCTCTGCGATTTTTCTTTAAAGTGGGAGGCCTCCCTGTGCCGGATGGTGACCGGGGAGGACTTTACAGCGGAGCGGATTTTTGCCATTGGAGAGCGGATCATCAATCTGGAACGAATCTTTAACTGCCGGCAGGGGTGCAGCGGCAGCGAAGACACCCTTCAGGATTTTTTCTTTGAGAAACAAGGCGTCCGGGATGATTGGCTCAAGCCTCTGGTTCAGGAATTTTACAGAGAAATGGGCTGGGATCATGAGGGGCGGCCAGGGCAATGGGCCAATGAGAATCCCGAAGACGAGGATCCTGCTCAAAGCCTGCCGGCTGACAAAAATAGGGTTTCGTGACCTCCTGGGGTCAGGACGAAGAGGTGCCCGGCATATACAGTTCAGAGGTTTTCAACATATCCTGAAAATTGGTAATCCGCTTGGCCGCTTTTGTTTTTGTCCATCCTTTGCAGCTTCAGGCTTCAAGTTGGCTGTCAGGATTTTGACTTTGCCGATACTCGAAAACTGAAACCTGCCTGAAGTCCAATGCAGAAATTAAGTCAATATTTTAAGCCCTTACGTGTTATGTGGTAACGGTGGTACGAGATTTGCTTTAAAATAAAGGAGCAGAAGATGGATTTGAATCTGATAGCTGAAGGGAGAAGGCCGGAGCTGAGCTTTTTAAACAGGCAGGACAAAGAGCAGATCTTTGCCGGAGCCTTACGGATCCTGGAGGAATACGGGATGGAGATCATGCAGCCGGAGGCAGTGGAGTTGCTGCAGAAAGCAGGCTGCTCAAGGCAAGAGGATAACATGATCACGATACCGGCCGATCTGGTCAGACGGGCTGTATCTTCCGCGCCTTCCAGTTTTCCGGTCTTTGACCGGGAAGGCAATCCGGCTATGGAAGTTGGCGGTTACCGCTCCTATTACGGGCCGGGTTCGGATCTGATGTACACGCTGGACTGCGAGACCCTGGAACGGCGGGAGAGCCGGCTGGAAGATGTCAAGCGGGCCGCCGAAGTCTGTGATAAGCTTGCAAACATCGATTTCATCATGTCCAGCGCCTATCCTTCGGAAATTCCCGCTTCCCAGTCCTATCTTTATTCGTTTTCGGCCATGGTCGAGAATTCCGGCAAGCCCATTGTCTGCACTGCGGAAGGAAAGAGAGACCTCTTTGCAATGTGGGAGATTGCCTGTGTCCTAAGGGGCAACGCGGAAAACCTGGCGGCTGAACCCTATTTCGTTCACTATGCGGAGCCCATCAGCCCTCGTAAACATCCGGTCGACAGCCTGGAGAAACTCCTGTTCTGTGCAGAGAAGAAGATTCCCTGCATTTATTCTCCCGCCCCGATCAGCGGGTCCACCGCGCCGATGACTATTGCCGGTCATGTGGTCCAGGGGCTGGCGGAATCGTTTTGCGGCTTGGTTATTCACCAGTTGAAGAACCCCGGAGCCCCCTTTTTGATGGGCATGGGGGCCGCGGTTCTGGATATGGCCACCAGCCAGTGCAGTTATAACGCCCCGGAGTATTACCTGGCCTACATGGGCATGGTGGAGATGAGCCACTTTGTCGATCTCCCCTCCTGGGGCTATGCCGGGACCAGCGACTCGCAGATTCCGGACGGACAGGCGGTTCTGGAGTCCGGTTTTCAGACTCTCCTGGCCACCCTGGGCGGGGCCAACCTCAACCACGACGTCGGCTATTTGAATTTCGGATTGACCGGCTGTCTGGAGATGATCGTCATAACCGACGAGATCATAGAGCTTGCCAAGAGGTTGAAGAAGGGAGTGCCGGTGAACTGGGGCACTTTGGGCCTCGAGTCCATCAAAGAGGTGGGCAGTCAGGGCCACTATCTGACCCAGGCCCATACTCTGGAGCACCTGCGCTCCACGCAGTGGCGTCCTGAACTTATCAGCAGGGACGGCTTTGAGACCTGGGAAAAGAAGGGACGCTT
>JAIPDR010000122.1 GCA_021737615.1 Desulfohalobiaceae bacterium
GGCAGCGGCAGAAGAGGCCATACCGCTGAAAAACAGGGCCGCCATAACGAAACAGAGCACGAAAAACTTGCATTGGCGTGACATAAACTCCTCCTTGGTTCACAGGTTCATCAGACGGACAAAAGACCGGAAATCAAAAGTTAGCACCTCCTTTAGGGTTGAAGATGACACCGATCCAACTCGTATCGCCTATGGAACTTCCGACATCGCCCGGGAGGCCTCCGCCGGTGCATTGGACAGAAAAGTCAAGCCGGCGGAAGATTTCTTCCATACCACTTCCTTTAACAAAGGTTCCGGTTTATCCCGGGGACAAGCACTAGAAAATACAGGTATATCCCGTTTGCGCCACAAAAAGCAAGCCGGAAATCGGTCCTGTTTCAGGACAAGAACCATTCGTCAGCGCATATTGCAAATGGTTGCAAGGCTCCGCCTCTTGGCCTCATTGACAATACTAGCTGAGGTAAGGTAGCAGACAAACCGGAGAAGAGCAATAAAAAAGAGACGGTCAATGTTCGCTTCAGGAGCGGGAGACATGACCCGGTTCAAGGGAGCCGGAGTACAGGCGGATTTGACAGGTATCCAAGGGGAATGAACAGTGGACAAGCTAGAAAAATTGAGCTTTCAAGAGGTGGTCAAACGGCTGGAGCGCTTCGAGTTTGAGCATTTTCAGAATTACCGGGCCATGTATTCCTCATGGCTGGGGGGGATCGTCACCGACCCGGCCCTGATGGTCATTCCCCTGGACGACCATATGGTCCACCGGGGAGACGGTGTCTTCGAGGCCTTGAAGTGTGTTCGGGGAAAGATCTATCTCCTGGAAGAACACCTAAATCGTCTCCATACTTCCGCGGAGATGATCCAACTGGAGCGGCCCCTGAACCAGGAAGACCTCAAAGACGCCATCCTGCAGACAATCAGGGCTTCCGGGGTTTCTGACTGTACAATCCGGCTCTACATTTCCAGGGGACCGGGGGATTTTTCTCCCAGGCCGGATCAGAGCATCGGCAGTCAGTTGTATATCGTCATCACCGACGAAAAGCCCAAAGATCCGCAAAAGTATGAGAAGGGATGTCTGATCCTGACGAGTTCCATTCCGGTCAAAAAGACCTTTTTCGCCAATGTCAAGAGCTGCAACTACCTGCCCAATGTCCTGATGAAGAAAGAGGCGGTCGACGCCGGAGTGGACTACACCATCTCCATAGATGAGAAGGGGTTCATCGGGGAAGGGGGGACGGAGAACATCGGGATCATCTCCAAGGAAAACGAATTTCTGGTTCCGGGATTCGACCGGATTTTAAGAGGCACCACCCTGGTCAGGATCATGGATCTGGCCCGGCGGCTCGTGGACCAGGGAGAACTCAAGGGGATCAGGCAGACCGGGCTGAGACCCGAAGACGCCTATCAGGCCCGGGAGATGCTCATTTTCGGCACAACCACCGGTGTTCTTCCGGCAGTTATGTACGACGGCCGGACCATTGGTACGGGGAAACCCGGGAAGTTTCAGCGTCTATTCCAAAAGCTGCTCACAGAGGACATGACCGGGAATGACTCGTCCCTCACTCCGGTCTATCCGGTTTGAGTCTCCAGAGCCCGGCTTATTCGGCTGCGGGCAGGTAGACGTGAACCGTGGTGCCCCGGCCTTTTTCCGAGTCTACATACACATAACCGCGATGCCTGCTGATGATGGACTGGACCAGAGTAAGGCCCAGCCCGATACCTTTTCTGGAGTACTGTTTTTTAGTGGAAAAATAGGGGTCAAAGATTCTGTTCAGATGCTTCTGTCTGATGCCGGGACCTTGATCCTTGATCCAGATATGGACATAGTCGCCGTTTAGCATCAGTATGCCCTGTTGAGAGCCGCTTTCCCGAACACAGATATTGTCCGCGCCGACCTCTACTTCTTGCTTTTTGCCGCTTACGTCCCTGGCATTCAACAATATTCTGGCCAGGGCGTTTTGGAGCTGGATCGGATCGGCTCGGACGGTGTGCAGTTCATCGGACAAGGCAAACCGGATGTTGACCCGGGAACCGGTAAAGACATCTTCGGTGGCCTTGTAGAGAATCGGGGCCATAGAAACAGAGGCCTTAAACTGGGGCACCCTCTTGCTCAGATCCATGAACTGCTGGGTCAGGGCTGCGGCGTCGTCGCAGGCAAGCAAGGCCTGGGCGAGCGGTTCCCTACAGTGTTTTTCCTGCTCGTTCAGGAGCTTGGCCAGTTCGATATTGCCCCGGATGGCGGCCAGGAGGTTGCTGTAGTCATGGGCGATGCCTTTGGCCAGATTGGCCAGGACTTCGTATTTCCCGAAATTCGTGAGTTCTTTCTCAGCCTCCTTGCGCAGATCTATGTCTTGAAAGCACCCCTGCCAAATGAGTGTGCCGTCTCTGTCTTCAATGGTCCTGACGTGCTCTTCCACCCAGAAGGTCGAGCCGTCATACCTTTTGGCCTCGAACTCGAAACCGCGGACCAGCCCCTGGCGAGTGAGAAACTTTAGAAGGCGGTTCCGGTCCTCCGGGATCTGATAGAGGTCCGGGGTCCGGATCTTGAGCAGCGTGGTTTTGTCCGGGTACCCGAGCATGTCGACCATGGCCTGGTTGCAGTCCAGGAGCCGGCAATCCGGGGTCGACAGGTAGAGTCCGATGGGCAGTCCGTCGAAGAGTTCCTGGTACTTATCCTTGATCAGGCCGTTCTTTATGGCCAGGTTTTCCTGACGCAGCCCGTCCAGCTCAGCAATCAGCTCTTGTTGTGTTTTTATGCTTGCAGAGGTCACGTATTCGCAATTAGTGCTTGGACGAAAACTCACCCATCTACTTCGTCACTGCAAAATTTTGAAATCCTCATGTATTGGAATACACTGCGGTTTCAAAATTTATTGTTCCTCGTAATCTGGGCAAGTTTACGTCCAATCACCGTTTTCGTTCAGACACTAATTATCCGCCAAAGGCCGGAGGGAGGAGGCTGATTTCCGCCCGGGGGGGCAGCTGATCGTCCTCTTCCAGGATCCGGTTTTCTGCCGTGGCTATAACCTTCCGGGAGTCCTCGATCTTCAATCTCTGCAGCAGGTCTTTGACTCTGGCCCCGGCGGGCAGTTCTATTTCCAGCTGACTATCCGTATAGTTCAGAGCCTGGATTCGCAGGGCCCCGAACAGATTGATTCTGACCTTCATTGGTCTCAGTGTTTCGGATCTTGGTTTGTAAAATCAAAGACCCGCTCCAGATCCTGATCCGGGACCATAAAGACCGTGTCGTGCGGGGGCAGGGCTTCTTCTTTGAAAAAAACAGGCAGGCGGTCGTCTTTGCTGCTGAAACCGGCTTTTTGGTTGAAATTCCGTTCAGCCTGCAGGACCCTGATGCCGAGCTCCTGCATGTCCTTTTGCCCGAATTCGCGGCCCAGCCTGATGGAAAGCATGCTCAGAAAAGCATCCAGGGTCTCCGGCTGCGAGAGCATGGCTCCGGCCAGCAGACAGAGACCGGTGGAGTCCAGGAAGGCCATGGTTATCTGGGCCTGCCTCGAGGCCTCCATCTGGCCCTTTGCCGCCAGGGGGTCCATTTTTTTGGACAGGTAGTTCCCCAGAAGGTTGCCGGCCGTATGATCGGCGCCCATGGTCGAGGTGGCGTAGGTCACCCCGTTGCCCTGCATGGCCCTGGGGTCGTAGGCCGCGATACTCTGATTCTTGACTACCGGGACCCTGTCGTGACCCAGAAAATCTCCCACCGCGGCCGGTCCGTTTCCGATGACCCGGCCAAGCCCGTTTCCCCCGGCCGTTTCTTCCAAGAGATCCAGAACGGCCTGTTGATCTCCAAAAGGGATGTGCCCGGCATCCATGGCCACGGCCAGGGCCACTCCGGTGTTCATGGTGTCCAGCCCGATGTCGTCGCAGAGGAAGTCCAGCCTGGCCAGGCAATCCAGGTCGTCGATGCCGGTCATCCCGCCCATGGACCAGATGGTTTCGTATTCCAGGGAGCCCGTCAGGTAGGCGCCTTGTTCGTCGTGATAGACATTCGAACAGTTGATGACGCAACGGCTGCATCCGCCGTGGGTGGTGACCCCGCCGCGTTCTTTGATGGTCTCGGCCAGTTTTTCCCCGCTGATCCTTTCCCAGTTGTCCATCTGCCCCCTGGTGGCGTTGTAGCTGGGGAAAGCCCCCAGGGAGTTGACCGGTCCCACCAGGCCGGCGGTCCCCAGGGAGGGAAGCATGCGTCCGGTAAAAGGATGTTCCCTGAGTCCCCTGGCAAAGGTTTTGGCCGCTGTCTTGAATGCCTCGGTCTCTTTCCAGGCCGGCAAGTCCCTGCCGGGACGTTCCACAAGGATGGCCTTGATCCCCTTGGAGCCCATGACAGCCCCCAGACCGCCCCGGCCGGCGGCCCGGCAGGGCCTGCCCTCCGTATCCGAGGACTGGATGGAGGCGGATAGCAGCTGCAGCTCCCCGGCCGGCCCAATGCCGAGGAAAGAGACCCCGGGACCGAACTCGCGGCTGATTTTTTCCGCCAGGGCATAGGTCCTGAGCCCCTGGTACCCGTTGGCCGGGATCAGAGAAGGCCGGCCCTGTCCGTCTATTTTAAGGAGAAAAAGGCCGCCTGCCTGGTCCGAACCCTCAAGGACCAGGGTCAGCTCCATCTGTCCCAGAAGGCTGCCGATGGTCCCCCCGGCGTTGCTCTCCTTGATGGTTCTGGTCAAAGGGCTCTTGGCCCCGACTGAGATGCGGCAGGTGTTGACCAGGCTGGTCCCGGCCAGGATTCCCGGGGCGACGATGAGCTTGTTCCCGGTTCCCAGCGGATCGCAGTCCGCCGGGACCTCGCTGTTGATCAGTATCGAGCAGAGCCCCCTGCCGCCAAGACCGGTGAAGCCCTCGGGAATGTCCTCCATCCTTGTCTTTTTTTCAGTCATGTCCACTCTAATAATTCGCATTTCTTCTCCTTTGATTATTCCTCTCAGGCCAGAGAAAAGAAGAACAGATTGTCGTTTTCGGACCTCTTCACCTGGCCTTTTTCTTCTAAAAAACGCAGGTGAGCCACGGCCTCCCCGGTGGCAAACCACTGCTGTGTCACCGGGAAATCATCCCATGAGTCACAGTCCAGGTCCCAGGTCATGGCTGCTGCCACTTGATAGGGTGTGGCCTCGTTTCGGGCCAGGCAGTCCAGGACTTCATCGAGCCGTTGGGCGTGGTGTTTCTGCAGCTGCCTGATCCTGGTCCGGATATCCCGAAGCAATTCCCTGTGTCCGGGCAGGACCTGTTCTACTTCAAATCCTGCAAGCTTGTCCAGGCTGGCCAGATAGTCCTGGAGGGGGTTCTGTTCATTGGACCAGCACTGAATGTTCGGGGTGATGTCGCCCAGAATGTGGTCTCCGGAAACCAGTATCTTCCGGCCGGGTTCGTACAGGCAAAGATGCCCCGGGGTGTGCCCCGGGGTGTGCAGGCAGTGGAGATGATATCCGGCGCAGGTCAAGACTGCATCTTCCGTCAGCGGAGTCGTCTCAGGGACCTGTTCGGATCTGAACTTGAAGCCAGGGTGCCTGTCCAGGGCTGTTCGCAGCTGTTCAGCAGGGAATCCACAGGCTTGGGCATACTCCAACATGGGGTCGAATCCGACCCAGTTCCTGACTATGTCGGCATCGAAGCTGTTCAGGTAGACGCGTCTCCCGGTACAGGCCAGCCTGGAGGCCAGGCCGAGATGATCGGCGTGAAGATGGGTGATGAACAGATCAGTTTTGGAGAGGTCGACCTTCAGTTCCTGCAGTTCACATTGCATGGCCTGCAGGCACTCCGGACGGTTCAGGCCGGTGTCGATGAGCAGGTTGCGCTCATTCCCGGTGATCAGATATGAGTTCAGCTCCTTGAGCGGTGTGTCAGGCAGGGGTATCCGCATCCGGAACCAGTTGGGAGCGATTTCTTCTGGCATTGGATCTTCCTGATTGGTGGGTTACATATTCTTAATCGATGTCTTCAAGGAGGCTGCTTTTCAGAATCTCGATCTGTTTTTGACTTATCCCCGCCTTTTGTTTCAAATAGGCCAAAACAGAGCCGTAGGAAGCAGAGATATGTTCAAGGGCACAGAGCATGGCCTCTTTCGGGGCTCTTAAATAGGGATCAAGGCGGTCGGTTTCCAGGCCGAGGGACTCGAAGTAGCGGTAGGCTTTGGGGAGGAAGGACTCCAGGTAGTGATTGGACAGACCATGGTCAAAGAGAACCGTCTCTTTGGGGACCCCCAGGGCAAGCAGAATCAACCCGGCACAGATCCCGGTCCTGTCTTTACCGGCTGAACAGTGAAAGACCAGGGGGCGCTGATTTTTTAGCAGGCGCTGGATCACAGCGGCCCACTTGTCGGCCGACAGCTCGATGTTTTTCAGGTATCCATCACGCATATAGGATGGGCTCAACCAGTCCAGGTCCTTTTTCTTGATCCGTTCCATGGCCTCCACTGCATCCAATGTGCCCAGGAGCATAGGCAGGTGCAGATACTCGATCTTCCAGTGCTCCGGAAGACAGTCCGGCGTATGCCTGACTTCTGAACTGGAGCGGAAGTCGCAGATCAATTTGAGCTTCATCTTCTCTAAGGTCCTGTGATCTCGGGGAGTGAGATTGGCCAGGTTGTCCGACCTGAATATCCTGCCCCACTTGACCCTGAAGCCGTCTTCGGTCTTGTACCCGCCCAGGTCCCGAAAGTTGAAGGTCCCTTCCAAGGGGACCAGTCGTTCCGCGGTCTTTCCCAGAGTCTTGTTGTTCGCCCTGAGGGTGAAATAATAGCGAGTGGCCGGCTCAAGCCCCTTGATGTCGGCCCAGGATCGTCCGGAAACGAAACATTCCCCTGCCGGCTTGGTCCCTTCCGCAGGAGAGTCTGTCCAGGAAACCGCAATTTCTTCTGAAGATTCTTCGGCCTGCCAACTGATCCGGACCGTGGTTTCATTGAGCCTGGTCGCTCCGATATTTTTTACATTCATGGACATAGAAAATTCAGGATTGAGAATTGAAAATCCGCTATCCGGCTGCGGCCTCAGGATGTCTGACCGGAGGCCGCAGCTGGATACTGCTCAACGAGCAACACATTCGAGCAGTGTATACCCTATTTTTGGTTTTTCATCAAACAATATCGAGCCAAATTCAGTTTTCAAGGCAAAGCCGGATCGATACCCGGTATAAATGTCAGCTTTCAGAAAAAGGTAATCCGGGTAGGTATATAACCCGGTCCAGCGGTGATTTCCAGGGTCTCGACCGGCAGCGGTTTCCGGCAAAAAAAGACATTGGACTGTAAGTCTTCGGTTTTCGGGTTGCATTTTTGCCAGCCTTCAGGTACATAATCACATCAACCCGAAAAGGTCCTGCAAGGCTTTGCCCGAAAGGGCTTAACCATGGTCCGGCCGACAGCGTTCAGAGGCCTCAAAGGACCGGAACACCGACCGGACTGAACCGCAACAAAGGAGGAGAACATGAAGCTGTACAAACTCATTGCATTGGTGGTGGTCACATTTTTTTTGACCTCCACCGGCTTGGCTCTGGCCGCCGGGACTCTGGAAACGGTTCAGGAGAGAGGATCCCTCAAAGCCGGGGTCAACGGCGGGGTCTACGGGTTCAGTATGCCCGATGACAAAGGGGTCTGGAAAGGACTGGACGTGGACACGGCCAGGGCCGTGGCCGCAGCGGTCCTCGGGGATGCCGGCAAGGTGAAGTTCACGGCCCTGACCGCGGTCCAGCGCCTGCCCGCCCTGCAGTCCGGAGAGATCGACGTCCTCTGCCGGAACACCACCCAGACCCTGACCAGGGAGACCAAGAACGGACTCAACTTCGTGCAGGTCAACTTCTATGACGGTCAGGGGTTTCTGATCCCCAAGGATCTCGGGGTGGACAGCGCCATGCAACTCGACGGGGCCACAGTCTGTGTCCTCCCGGGAACAACCACCGAAATGAACGCGGCCGATTTTTTCAAGGCCAACGATATGAATTGGAAACCGGTGGTCATAGAGAACACCTCTGAGCTGAACAAGGCCTTTTTTGCCGGGCGCTGCGACGTCCTGACCTCTGACACCTCTCAGTTGGCCGCCCAGAGGGCCGTGGCCCCGAACCCTTCGGATTACAAGGTCCTGCCGGAGATCATCTCCAAAGAGCCCCTGGCTCCGGTGGTCAGGCACGGTGACGATCAGTGGTACGATATCGTCAACTGGACCGTCATGGGCCTGATCAACGCCGAAGAGCTGGGCATCAATTCAAAGAACGTAGATGAAAAGCTCAAGAGCAACGATCCCAAGATCAAGCGGTTTCTCGGGGTCACCCCGGGCATGGGCCAGGCTCTGGGGCTTGACGACGAATTCATGTACAGGGCCATCAAGCAGGTCGGGAACTACGGCGAGATATTTGAGCGCAACGTAGGGCCGGAGACCGATCTCGGCCTGGACAGAGGCCTGAATGCCCTCTGGACAGAGGGCGGCCTGATGTACGCCTCTCCTTTCAGATAAGACTTGGTCCTGCAGGGGGTGGTCTATGAACCGTCCCGATGGATAAAAACGATGAAACATACAGGGAAACAGGACCTCGTCCCTGTTTCCCTGTAGTACTTATTGTTGTCATAACTCGAGTTTATCTTTGCGCGAAAATTCAGGGCCATGAATACCGCAGCTACCGCATCCGAGAAAGTCCCTTTCTGGTTGGATCCCAGGAAGAGGTCCTTCATGTTTCAGGTTGTCATTTTTTTGATAGTTGGTCTCCTGGCCTATTACCTGGTCTCCAATATGCTCCTCAACATGGAAAAGCAGAATATTGCTTCCGGCTGGGGCTTCATGGAGAAGGAGTCCTCCTTCGAGGTCGGGGAATCCCTGATCCCGTACTCTTCATCCAATTCCTACGGGCGGGCTCTTTTGGTCGGGGCTCTGAATACCCTGCTCGTGGCCTTGATCGGGAATGTGATCACCCTGGTTCTGGGGACAATTATCGGCATCGCCCGGCTCTCCACGAACTGGCTGGTCTCCAAGCTGGCCGGCATTTATATCGAAGTCATGCAGGACATCCCGGTCCTGTTGCAGCTGTTTTTCTGGTACGCGATTTTTTATGAGATCTTCCCCTCCCCCAGGCAGGCCCTGTCTCCAGTACAAGGGGTCTTTCTCTGCAACCGGGGGGCCGTTTTTGCGGTTCCGGCAGCTCATCAGGCCTGGGGATACATGCTCATCGCCCTGGCCGTGGCCTGCCTTGCGGTCTTTTTTCTCAAACGCTGGGCCAAAAAGCGTCAGGATCAAACAGGCCGCCGCTTTCCTGTCTTTTCGGCTTCCCTGTTCCTGATCCTGGGACTTCCCTTTGTGGTCTGGCTGGTGAACGGGGCCCCGACAGAAATGAGCGTACCGGAATTGAGGGGATTCAATTTTAAAGGAGGCATGACGGTCAGTCCGGAATTCGCCGCCCTCCTGCTGGGACTGGTCCTGTACACCTCGGCCTTTGTGGCTGAAGTGGTCCGGGCCGGGATTCAGTCCGTGAGCAAAGGCCAGACCGAAGCCGCCATGTCTATCGGTCTGAGGCCGAATCTGGTTCTGACCCTGATCATCCTTCCCCAGGCCATGCGGGTCATCATCCCGCCGCTCATCAGCCAGATGCTGAACCTGACCAAAAACAGCTCCCTGGCCGTAGCCATCGGATACCCGGATTTTGTGTCCGTGGCCAACACCACCATCAATCAGACCGGCCAGGCAGTGGAAGGGGTGGCCCTGATCATGGCCGTCTATCTCATCTTCAGCCTGTCCACCTCTTTGTTCATGAACTGGTACAATAAGAAAGTGGCCCTGGTGGAACTCTAAAGCATGGGAAATACACTCAACCAATCCAGGCAGCCCGCAGCTGCCAGAAAAGCGCCGATTATCAAAATCAGTGCCCTGGCCTGGATGAAGGCCAATCTCTTCAATGGCTGGTTCAACTCCTTGCTCACGCTGGTCACTCTCTATCTGCTCTGGAAAGTCGTGCCCCCCTTTATCCAGTGGGCCTTTATCGACAGTCTCTGGACCGCTGCTGCCGGGGCCTGCCAGCAAAGCGACGGTGCCTGCTGGTCGGTGATCTCCCACAACTTCAGGTTCATTATCTTCGGCTTCTACCCGTATGATCAGCACTGGCGGCCCTTGATGGCCATGCTCCTGCTCTGCGGCCTTATTTTCTACAGCCGGGATCGAACGCGTTGGCGAAAGTCCCTGATGTATTACTGGATTCTGGGTCTTGCGGCCATGGGAATCTTGATGAAGGGCGGGATTTTCGGTCTGCAGCCGGTGGAAACCACGAAATGGGGGGGGCTGCCTCTGACCTTGCTGCTCTCGGTGTTCGGACTGACAGCCGCCTATCCCCTGGGCGTGATTCTGGCCCTGGGGCGGCAGTCCTGGATGCGCGGGGTGCGACGTCTCTGCGTGGTCTACATCGAACTGATCAGGGGCGTGCCGCTCATCAGCCTCCTGTTCATGTCTTCAATAATCTTCCCCCTGTTCCTGCCCGAAGGGGTGACCATCAATAAGATTCTGCGGGCCCAGGTCGCCATTATCCTCTTCACCGCGGCCTACATCGCCGAGGTGGTCCGGGGTGGACTGCAGGGCATGGACAAGGGCCAGTATGAGGCGGCAGATTCCCTGGGGCTCAATTATTACCAGGCCATGCGCTTGATCATCCTGCCCCAGGCCCTGAAAATGGTCATCCCGCCCACGGTCAGTATCTTGATCTCCGCCTTCAAGGATACCTCCCTGGTGGTGATCATCGCCTTGTTCGACATCCTCAAGACGTCGCAGACGGTCCTTTCCGACCCGAAATGGATGGGGTACAGTCCGGAGGTCTATATATTCGTTTCCATCTTCTACTTCCTGGGCTGTTTTTCCATGGCCAGCTACAGCCGGAAACTGGAACGTGAGCTGGATACGAACCGCTAAGGTTTTTGATAGAAAGTTTTTGCCGGAATTGTAATTGCGATTAGGGAAAGTGGAATGAAGCCATGCAAGAAGTGAGAAATGAACCGCTTCAGGATAGGGGACAGGGGCCCATTGTGGAAATATCGGGCATGAATAAATGGTTCGGTGATTTTCATGTCCTAAAAGATATCGATCTGACGGTGGAGAGAGGCGAACGGATCGTTGTCTGCGGTCCTTCCGGCTCTGGAAAGTCCACCCTGATTCGCTGCATCAACCGTCTCGAGGAGCATCAGCAGGGAAAGATCGTGGTGGACGGCATCGAGCTGACCAATAATGTCAAGAACATAGAAAAAATCCGGACCGAAGTGGGGATGGTCTTTCAGAATTTCAACCTTTTTCCCCACTTGACCATCATGGAAAATCTGGCCCTGGGCCCGATCTGGGTCAGGAAGGTGCCCCGCTTCGAGGCCGAGGAAACCGCCATGCATTACCTGGAAAAAGTGCGCATCCCGGAACAGGCCCATAAATATCCAGGGCAGCTTTCAGGCGGACAGCAGCAGCGGGTGGCCATTGCCCGCAGCCTGTGCATGAAGCCGAAGCTCATGCTCTTTGACGAGCCCACATCGGCCCTGGACCCGGAGATGATCAAAGAGGTCCTGGATGTGATGATCGAACTGGCCCGGGAGGGGATGACCATGATGGTCGTCACCCATGAAATGGGTTTCGCCAAGAG
>JAIPDR010000123.1 GCA_021737615.1 Desulfohalobiaceae bacterium
TGGAAATCAAATTCAGGTCTTCCCTGAATTTGATTTAGAAGTATTTGATGAGCAGGGCTCCGCAGGCCACCAGGAAGACCCCGAATACCCGCCACAGGCTCAGGGTGTGCACCGGGAAGCCGAGCAGGCCGAAGTGATCCAGCAGGAGAGAGGCCGCCATCTGGCCGGCCAGGAAAAAGGCGAACATGGTCGTGGCGCCCAGCTTGGGCGCGGCAATGATGGTCACGGTCACCAGGTAGGCCCCGCACAGGCCGCCGAGCCACATCCACCAGGGGACCTGGCTGAGGCCCGTCAGAGGCGGCCATTTCAGGCGCAGGAGCAGGGAGTAGGCCAAAAGCCCCAGGGTTCCCACGAAAAAAGAGACCAGGGCGGTCAGAATATTGCTGTGCAAAAAGGTGCTCAGCCTGGCGTTGATGCCGGCCTGGGTCGGGGCCAGAGCCCCGGCCAGGACGACCATGAGGGTCACGAGCAGGAGTTTCATATACTTACGGTCGGAAAATATCGAGATTGAAAAACAGAAGTTGGCATAGTGATATCGAAACCAATTTTCGCCCTGCTGACCGATTTCGGCCTGAAGGATCCTTACGTGGGCCAGATGAAAGCGGTCCTTGCAAGCGGTGCCCCGGGATGCGGCTTCCTGGATATCTCCCATGAGGTCCAGCCTCAGGGTATCCATCAGGCCGGATTTTTCCTGGCGGCCTCTTATTCTTATCTGCCCGGGTCAACCATCTGCCTGGCCGTGGTCGACCCCGGGGTGGGCACCAAGCGCAGGATCCTCTGCCTGGAAAAGCAGGACAGGACCGTCCTGGCTCCGGATAACGGGCTCCTGAGCCTGCTGCTCCTGGAACCCGGAGAGAACCGCATTTTCGATGCCTCCCCGGGGCTCCGGGAAGAGGGCCACAGCAAAACCTTTCACGGCCGGGACGTCTTTGCCCCTCTTGCGCTCCGCCTGGCGGCCCTGGAAGCGGGGCAACGCCGTCCCGGGCCGGAAGTGAGCCCGGAGAGCCTCGTCCGCCTGCCCCTGGCCGCGGATCAGGGCTTTGGTCCCAGGGTCAGGGCCACGGTCATCCATATCGACCGCTTCGGGAACTGCGTCCTGGATCTGGGGGCCGGGCCCTGGTCCCCCCGGCTGTATCCCGGAAAGCAGCTTGAGCTGTCAGTCCCGCAGAAGGGCTCCACCATCCGGGTCGTGGAGACCTATGCCCTGATCCCGGACAAAGAGGCCGGGCTTCTTCTTGGAAGCCAGGGCTACTTCGAACTGGCCTGCAACCAGAGCTCCTGTGCCGAGAGGCTCGGGCTGGCCATCGGAGACCGGATTGCTTTCACCATAAAACCTGATTGACACTTGTTGCCACGGCCCTTTTGGGAAAAATTTTTTTGGATCAGTCTATTGCAACAATTTTCAAACTTAAGAATCTTAAAACTTAAAACTTTAATCTTCAATCCCCCAGCCCTTCTCCCGGCTGCATGATCCGCCCGCTTAGATTGGTTTCATAGCCTCCAAGCTCCAGGATTTCGGCCTGGATTTCCGGCTGCCTGACGAGGTCCAAAAGGGTCGCCACCTTGGGGTCGTTTTGGTAGACCGCCGGGATGATCAGGTCGTAGCGCTCTTTGGCCAGGGGCACGAAGTCGAGTTCCAAAGCTTTGGCTGCGGCATGGATGCCCAGGCCGCAGTCTGCAGCCCGGCTGAGGACATTCACGGCCACGGCCATGTGCGTGTATTCCTCCTGCTCGTATCCCTTGACATCTTCCGGTCGCAAGCCGGCATTTTTCAGGTGATCGTCGAACAGGATCCTGGTCCCGGCGCCCCGCTGCCGGTTGATGAACCGGATCTCGGGACGGGTCAGATCCCTGATCCCGGTTATGCCTTTGGGATTGCCTGCAGGGACGATGAGCCCCTGGTGCCTCACGGCCAGGTTGACGACCAGGACCTCCATGTCCCCCAGGTATTTGGCGATGAACGGAAAATTGTAGTCCCTGCTCTCCGGGTCGTACAGATGGGCTCCGGCCAGAAGCGCGGTGCCGTTCTTCAGGGCCAGGAGGCCGCCCAGGCTGCCCACGTGGGTGGAGGAGAGCCGGAGCGGGCTCTCCAAAGCCATCAGTTCATTGGCCAGAAGATCCAGGGTGTTGTCGTGGCTGCCCACACAGACCAGGATCTTTTCCAGTTCCTGTTCCGGGACCAGGAGCTCGGCCTGAAGCTCTTTTCCTGTCTCCAGCCCCTCGGTATCCGGCGGGATGCGGGCCACCCCCTGGGCCTTGGTCAGGGATGAGATCAGTCCGGCCCCCCTTTGCAGGGGGGTGCCGACCAACTGCTGGCCGACCCGGCCGATGCTCAGGCGGAGGAATTCTTCCTGACCCAGCCTGGAGGGTGTCTTGCGGGTCAGTTTGACCGGCAGGCTCGGTTTTTTCGGGGTATCGACCCGGCACAGCCAGGCCAGAAGGGGTTTGACCAATTGCTCGAAGCAGACCACGGAGCTGACCGGATAGCCCGGGGCCCCGACCAGGATCTTGCCCCGGGCCAGGCCCAGGATGCTCGGTTTGCCCGGCATGGCGGCTATTCCGTGTACCAGGACCTGCCCCGCCTTCTCCATGACGGACCGGGTGAAATCCTTGCTCCCGGCCGAGGACCCGGCTCCGATGACCACGATCTGGGCCGCGGAATCGAGGCCCTCTTGCAGCGCGGCCAGCAGGGACTGTTCATCATCTTTGACCGGGGCGACCCTGCTCACGGTGCAGCCCATCTCCCGGGCCAGTCCGGCCAGGACCTGGGAGTTGCTCTCGATGACCTGCCCGGGTCCGGGACTGGGTTTCTGCGTGAAGTCCAGGACTTCGTCCCCGGTCGGGATCAGGTGCAGGTGGGGCTGTCTGCGGACTCTGAGCTCGAAGATACCGCCGCTTAACAGGGCTCCCAGGTCGTAGGGGCTCAGGCGGTGGTTCTGGGGCAGGATGAGTTCGGTGGCCACGATGTCTTCCCCGACGCGGCGCACGTGCTGCCAGGGAAAGGCGGGGTGTTCCACGGCCGCTGTTTGTTCATCCAGTTGATCGACATCTTCGATCATGATCACGGCATTGGTCCCCTCCGGCAGGGGATCGCCCGTGTTCACCGCCTGGTAGTCTTTATCCTTTATAAGCTTAACCGGGCTGCCTTCCCTGGCCCCGAAGGTGGCCCCGGCCTTAACGGCAATGCCGTCCATGGCCGAGCTGTGAAAGGTGGGGGAGGAGTACTTGGCGCAGACAGGAGCAGCCGTGATCCGTCCCAGGGCCTCCTGGACCAAAACGGTCTCCGTGGTCAAGAGCTGTTCCCGGTCGACGGCCGCCTTGACCCGTTGCACCGCCTCCTGTATGGGTATGGTCTGCAAGTAGATTGTTCGTTGAGAAGACATGTATTATACACCTTTTCATACCAGAAGTTGGCATTCTGTGCGCTACAAAATAACGCTGGCCTATACTGGCACTCATTTTTCCGGTTGGCAAGTCCAGCCCGGCCAAAGGACGGTGCAGGGCAGTCTGGAAGAGAGCCTGAGCCGGATCTGCGCTCAGCCGGTCCGGGTTCAGGCCGCAGGCAGGACAGACGCGGGTGTGCACGCTCTGGGCCAGGTCGTGCACTGTGATCTCCCCAAAAAGCGGGCCGCCGTCCCCTGGCAGAGGGCTTTGAATTCCATGCTCCCCGCGGATATGACGGTCACCGGGGTCGAAGCGGTCGATCAGAAGTTTCACGCCAGGTCCAGCGCCCTGGCCAAGGCCTATACCTACACCCTCTGTCTGAGGCCCGACTTCGTCCTTCCCCAGCGGCGGCCCTTTGTCTGGTGGACCGGGCCGCTCGATCAGGACAAGATGATGGCCGGGGCCGGGATCTTGACCGGAAAAACGGACTTCTGCTCGTTCATGAACGTCGGAACCCCGGTTCGAAGCACGGTCCGGGACCTGTTTGCCATATCCTTTGCCCGGGGGATCTTTGCGGAGGAACTGGTCTGTACCTTTTGGGCCGACGGCTTTTTAAAGCAGATGGTTCGAAACCTGGTGGCCGGGCTGGTGGCTGTGGGCCGGGGCCGGCTCAGCCGGAAAGAGCTCCTGGAGATCCTGGAGAGCAGGGACCGGGGGGCGGCTCCGGCCACTGCGCCGGCCTCGGGCCTCTGCCTGCAGGAGGTCCGCTATTAGACCGGAGGGCCCTGGTTTTACCAGGCAGGCAGAGTCAGCGTAATTTTTTACCCAAACGAGACCAATTGCCTGATTTTTTGCATGTTTTCCGCAGCATGCCTCTTGGCCTGCTCTGTTCCCTGGTCTATAACGGCCCGGACCCTGTCCGGGTCCTTTTCCAGATCCCGGCGGGTCTTTTGTATGGGTTCGAGAAAGGCTTCTGTCATGCTCACAAGCAGCTTCTTGCACTCCACGCAGCCCCTGGTGGCCTGGAGGCAGCCTTCCCTGATCTCCTGGTATTCTGCCCCTGGATCGAAGAGGGTCAGGTAGGGAAAGAGATTGCAGTTTTCAGGGCTCCCGGGGTCCTTGAGCCGCTTGCGGTCGGTGTCCGTGAGCATGGACATGATCTTGGTCTTGAGCTGGGCGGGATCTTCCTTCAAGTAGATGGCATTGTTGTAGCTCTTGCTCATCTTTCGTCCGTCCAGCCCCGGCGTTTTGGGGGCCTGGGTCAGCTGGGACAGGGGTTCAGGAAAAAATTTCCCGTACAGGGAGTTGAACCTGCGGCCGATTTCCCGGCAGAGTTCCAGATGGGGCAGCTGGTCCTGGCCCACCGGGACCATGGTCGCCTGATACATGAGGATGTCCGCGGACATGAGGACGGGGTAGCCCAGAAAGCCGAAGGTGTTCAGATCCTTGGACACGAGCTCCTGCTTGACCTCCTTGTAGGTCGGGTTTCTCTCCAGCCAGCCAAGGGGGGTGATCATGGACAGGAGCAGGTTCAGCTCGGCGTGCTCCTTGACCTCGGACTGCAGGAAAAAGACGCATTTTTCAGGATCCAGGCCGGAAGAGATCCAGTCGATGACCAGTTCGTTCACGAATCCCCGGATATGATGCGGAGAAGAGTATTCACTGGTCAGGGCGTGCCAGTCGGCAACGAAAAAATAGCATTCATGCTCTTCCTGGAGCCTGGTCCAGTTCTTGAGCACACCGAAGTAGTGGCCCAGGTGTAGCGGTCCGGTGGGACGCATTCCGGAGACGATACGGTGCGTTTGAGTCATGGCTGTCCTTTTTATGGTTAAATGTACTGGTATAAGTCTGGAATGAGGAACGAACCAAGGGTGACGATCAAGGGGATGATAATTTTGTGGATCGCTCCGGTCAAGAAGAGGAAGATCAGGAGGATGAAGCCGTATTTGGAGTTTTTCAAAAAGGCCCGGGACATGTCCGGGGGCAGAAGGCCGGCCAGGATGTTGCTCCCGTCCAGAGGGGGCACGGGAATCAGGTTGAAGACCCCCAGCCCGATGTTGATGACCACCCCGTACAAAAATATCAGGGCCAGAGGCCGGAAGATGTACAGCGAGGCGGGGCCTGCGACCTGGACAAAGATCCAGGACAGGAGATGGAAACACAGGGCCATGAGCACGGCCAGGGCGAAATTCGTCCCTGGCCCGGCCAGAGAGACCAGGATCAGCCCTTTTCTGGGGTTCTTGAAGTAGCCCGGATTGATCGGCACCGGTTTGGCCCAGCCGACCTTGACGATAAACAGGGCCAGGGTCCCGATGGGGTCCAGGTGTTTGATCGGGTTCAGGGTCAGGCGGCCGGCGTCCTTGGCGGTTGGATCGCCCAGGAGATAGGCTGCGTACCCGTGGGCCACTTCATGGAGGGTGATGGCCGACAGGACCGGGATGGCCAGTATGGCGAACTGTTGTATAAAAGTAGAGATATCAAACATTGGATTGGATCAGTATTGCTATCATTATAATCAATACTGAGCAAGGAAAAATTCTTGCCTTGAAACCGCGGGAGTGCTAGACTGTTATCAGGTTCGTGCCTTTGGATGATTGATTCTTTGACCCTAGGCCCGAGGCTATGAAGATGTTTAACAAGATCAACGATGCTGCCGATGCGTAACCTTGCCCAGGCCCTGGATGAATACATCGCCAGGCGAAACATCTGCCGGGAATTTCAGATCGCCGGAATCTGGAAGAACTGGTCCCGGATTGTCGGTCCCCGCCTGCAGGAGCTGGCCAGGCCCCTGGGAAAGAGAAAGAAAACCCTGGTGATCGGTGTTGAAAACAGTCTGGCCATGCAGGAGCTCGTCTTTTATTCGGATCAAATCCTGGAACAGGTGGCGGACTATTTGGGATGGCAGCCATTTGACAAGATCAGCTTTGAACTGTTACATAATTCAACTTCACTTGATCAGTTGACCCTTGGCAATGACTATCAGGCCCGGCCGGTAAAAATCCCCGATCCCCTCGGAGGTCTGAAGGGACGGCTGCCGGAGGAATCCGCGGTCGGTTCCTGCTATCGGGCCTATCTGCGGCTGCTGGGCAAGGAAAGTCAGGACAAGGATTGAGCCCAATGGCAGAGGATATTATTAGGCGCCTTATCATTGAATCACTGTTGTAAAAACAAGAAAATGTATTGCCCCCAAGGCTTTTTTCTTTTTCTTAACCGTGAACGGTGAACCTGGAACCTTTTGGGTTGCGGGCGAAGCCCGCTTTAATATTTACTGGAGGAGAGAAGTATGAGCGAAGGACAGACCATCGAGTCTCTGAATTTGAAAAAACCCCTGGACAAGATGACCGCCAAGGAGCTCCGCGAGCTGGTCATCGACAAGATGCCCCAGATCGTAGGGGCCTCTGGTATGGACAAGGATCAGCTCTTGAAGGAAATCAAGGAAGAATTGGGGCTGGTCGAGGAGTCGGGGAGCAATCCCTATAAAGATCAGATTGCGAGCTCTAAGCGGAAGATCAAAGAGCTGCAGGCCCAAAAAACGGAACTTTCCGGGACCGATGCAAAACGGGATAAGGATAAATACCGCCGCGAGATCAAGAAGTTGAAACGCTTGACCCGGAGGTTGTCCGCGAGTTGAGATTGTTTCTTTTTTTGGCTTGACAATCAAATGCAACTTGTTTAGAAATTCTTTCTTCAGCGCTGGGGGTTGGTCTAGTGGCAGGACGCCGGGTTCTGGCCCCGGTAGCAAAGGTTCAAATCCTTTACCCCCAGCCAAATTAATAGCGCGTCCCCATCGTCTAGCCCGGTCCAGGACACCGGCCTTTCACGCCGGCGACGGGGGTTCAAATCCCCCTGGGGACGCCAACAAAACACAACAAAAGGAGTGGCTCACCGCTCCTTTTTTTTAGTTTGAAGACATTGGGTGCTCTTCCGCATATATTTTGCTTATCCTGGTGCTATGAATCAAGCATATGAAAAGAAGAATTGAGCCTACGGATCAAGATGATTGACCTCGGTGAAACAGGCTTTGCGTTTCACTGGGCAAGCACAGATGATGGATAATAGGCTTTTTTTGCTGCCGGAAATGAAAACCCGGCAGCAAAAGCAGTCATCGCCTAAGGGCGATACCTCCAGAAGACCTTCTTTGTGCCATGCCGCATGGCGATGGCATTTGGCTGCCAGCCTCTTATTTCTGGCAGGCAAACAGAAAACCTATCCGTGTCAATCCGTGTTATCCGTGGGCAAGATTCTGCTTTCTTTGATTTTCCGATAAAAATGATCATGAGCAAAGGTTATCAGCTTTTATGCAAATTGTAAATAGCTTTTACAATTTGCATGTTCAGGCGTTTCACTACTGCATGATGCCAACTGCGGGGGGGCATTTCGGACCGGAGCTCAAGATGGCCGGATACTATCATACAACTCCTCGATATCCGACTCCTCCAGGATATCGATTGGCTGAAAAATCATTTTATCTCCCCCGAAAAAGAGCAGCCACTGGAATGAGCTCCACGTTGTCGACTGATTGGTATTCTTCACCCAAATAGAAGCAAAAGCGTTTCACTCTGACTTTTTTTGTTGAAGAGAAATTTTTGAGGTTTCTGAGGTCCTTGCCTCCCGGTCTCTTTGATGATTTGATCTCGACTGCATAGAGGGTGTTTTGCATTTCTATCAGCAGATCTATTTCGTTTCCAGCCGCACTTTTGTAATAGTATAGACGCTCCGCCGGGATATACCCGAGCTTTCTTCGTTTTTCCAATTCGGAGATGACGAAGCTTTCCAGAAGGGGGCCCTGGCTGATGGGCATTTTCAGACTGTAGAGAATGCCGTTATCCGAGAAATAGGTTTTGGCGGCTTTTATAAATTTTTTGGCCGGACCATACTGGTATCCGTACAATTGAAAAGTGAGCTCGGCCTGACCCAAGGCATTGAGGTATTTTTTTGCAGTGAAATGACTAACGCCCGCCTCTCTGGCGAAGTTGGTTATTTCCAAATGTGAACCAAGGCTGTTGGCCAAGTGGTGCAGGATGGCCAGCAGACCGTCCAGGTTTTCAATGTTTGACAGTTGCATGAGATCCCTTGTGAAATAGGTGTTCCGGTAACGGATCAGGGTTTCATGCTTTTCCTCTTCGGTCCCGCAGGTGAGGATCTCCGGGAACTGGCCGTAGGTCAGAGCCCGATGCAGCAGGCGGTTGCCTTGCTTGATCTGCAAGGGGTGTGCTTGTTCAGAAAAAAGAGCATGGGTTGGCTCGCCGAGGTCTTCGCCCCAGCAGGCAGGTGGCAGGGAAAGGATGTCGATCCTGCCGGCCAGAGTGTCGGCGGTTGTGTCCAAGAGCCCCAGGGTGCTGGATCCGGTCATCAAAAGGTAAGCCTGATAGGAGTCGATGGCGTGTTTCACGGCTACGGTCAATTTTGGAGATCGTTGGATTTCATCGATGATACCGGAGTTGCCAAGGGACTGGACAAACCCTTTTGGATCCCTGCCGGTCCAGTCCAAATGATCCAGATCGTCAAGGGTCGTGTACTTCAAGTCAGGGAATCGATGTCTGAGCAGGGTAGTCTTGCCCGAACGGCGTGGGCCGATGAGTAACGTGCTTCTTTCGGAAGGGATATGTATCCATCTTGTAAACATGGATTACATCTATCATGGATAATTTAAAAGTCAAGTTATAAAATGACCAGACATTTTCATTAGCTCAGACGCTTGAGGGAATAGATCTGATCCAAGCCCTGGATCTTATGCGGTTGTCGTTGGCGTTTGGGCTGGATGATATCCCGGAACAGCTCGAACCCCTGGCGAACGAATTCCCGGGAACCGATGATCCCGGACTCGGTGAAAAACCGGGTGCGCTGGATGAAGCGCTCTACACCTTCCGGCAGGGACTTAGCCTCTAATGTTTTGCCTTTTCCCAAGTCCACACCTCCCCGGGCATAGACAAAGTCCCTGTACAAACAAAGCCGTTCCTTGCGGTCTTTCACATTGTATTCCTCGAGCCCCAGATTCCAGGAAAGAAATGTGTCGTTGCGTCCAGTCCTGAAGCGGCAGCCCAGGGAAGACCAGCGGTACTCCTCAGGCCGCTCCACCAGACCGGCCCGGATGGGATTGAGGTCAATGTAGGCCAGGCAATTGATCAGGGTCTCTCCCTTTTCCACGATCAGGCTTTTAAAGCGCTCCGCCCAGAACGTCCCCCTGCGCCCTCGCTTTTTGTTGTACATGCGGGTGAAATTCTGCTTGATCTCCTTGACGTACTCGGACAAAGAGGTCCATTTCTGGCGGTAAAAGGGGATCTGTCCGGGCATGAGGGTGAATTCATCCCCATATTTCGTGGCATAACGCTTCTGAACCTCCTCGTCAGAAATTTGATCCTCGGGCAGCATGGTCACGAGCAGGTGAAAATGGTTGCCCATGATGCAAAATCCCAGAACCTGGCAGAAATAGATGCTTGAGAGGTTCTGAATGGTTTTGAGCAACAAGCTCTTTTCCTGTTCTCCAAGGGGAAAGCCGTCCAGGGCTGTGCGGCTGATGACGTGATAGGTGGTGGGTTGGTGAGAAATTAAAAATCTGGGCATGCGGGCCATTGGAAACCTCTGGAAGCTGAAAGTTGCGAGAATGTATTTAGCAGATTAACTGGGATGGGTTAGTTTGTCAACATAATGTCCCTAATTCACGTCCCTAATTCACCCTTTGCAGGGCTCATATCCTCAGCAAAAGAGGAGAAGAAGTCATGCAGAGAATGATCACTGAAAGACATGCCTGTGCTCTCGTAAAAGAGTTGGGCCGCCTCTTCAAAGGGCATCTTGGCCAAGAATTTCAGGGCGAGTTTTTGCAGGTCAAACTGCTTTTTTCGCGGTGAAAGCTCCAAGGCCTCATCCATAGGACAGAAGCTTTCTTTGCAATGCCGGCAGTAGCAATAGGGCCGGGTGAGCAGGCTCTCCCCGTGCCTGGTTTCGATTTTCCGGGAGGCATCTCGTTTTTTGACCAACCTCCCGCAGTGTGGACAAGGGAAAAACTCTTGGTCTCTCTGCTGCTGATTCAGGCTATGAGCCGCCTCCTGCAGAAGAGCTCCGGACAGTTCATGCTTGATCTCTTGCAAGGCCGAGCTGATTTCAAGCAGGGTAGGAGGTTTGTCCTGCTCAAACAGAGGCCTGAGTTTTTCCAGTGATTCATCCAGTTGTTTATGAGCCATGCTCTGAAAAACCTCGAAGCTGTCTTGGATGTCCAATTTGAGGACCGCATTCATGAGGCACCCCCGCAGAGGTGCTCTCTGAAATCAGGCGAGAGTGGATAGACATAGACATCCTTGATTCTGCCGTGGTGATAGAACTGGCCATCCTTCTTGGCATGGCCTTTGGTCTGCCCCAGCTTCTGCCAGTTGGCCGCCTGGTAGCAGGTGCCTTGGAACCGGTCTTTTTCCACAAAGGTCTCCAGTAAATGGAGCGGATAACTATAGACAGATTCCCAGTATCCTGAGACTTGTCTGGCTGCAAGCCCCAAGAGGTGTGAGGCCAAGTTCTTGACCTGGACCCAGGGTAGAATGAGAAACCTGGAATTGTTGGCCACAGAGCGGATGTTCTGATTGCGCTGTTCATGGCTCCAGCCGATATATTCGTCCCGGCACCTGATACGGAAGACGCTGGAGCTGAAGGCCAGGCAGGATACTGGAAAATCTCCGGCATAGGCCATGACTTTGATGTGAGCCCCGACAATGATCTTGAAGCTTTTGTAGTGATATTGGTGGACCAGGTAGTTCCAGAGCCTTTCCTCGTGATTGCGTCTGGCCAGCCGGAGCTTGATTGGAGGCAGGTCGCGGAGTCCTCCGTGAAACTCCTTCTTGGCAAAAAGCGGGATCTGGCCCGGAGCATAATACTGTCGATTCCGGGATAAAACGCCTTCACGCAGTCTAGGAGGAAGCTGGATAAGACCTTTGTCCTCCAATTGTCGAAGGAGTATCCTGCAGACTTGGTCCTTGAGGGCGCCGTTGTCTTGCCTCCAGTCCCAGAGGCGGCAGAGTTCCTTGGAAATAAAGGTGCGGCCTCGGTGCCAATGCTTATGAATGGAAGTTCGGATCTGGTCAAGCTCTTCGTCTCCGATGGCCTTGTTCCGGATAATCAACGGCTGATCCATAGGCTCGTCCTCCTTTTTTGGAGAC
>JAIPDR010000124.1 GCA_021737615.1 Desulfohalobiaceae bacterium
ACCGGAAAACCGCCTCCAGATCCGGCCTGGCCTGAAAATCGGCCGCCCGGCCCAGCGACTGCAGCCCGGCAAAATAGGAAAAGGTCCCCTCCGGGCCCAGATAGACCACCCGCTGCCGCTGCTGCAGGGACCTGGAAGAGGAGAGGATCTCCCTGTAAATGGCCTGCAGGTGATCATTGGGCAGCGGCCCCTTGTTTTCGGCCCGCAGCCCTTTCAGGACGTCCTTTTCACGGAACGGCCTGTAGACCTCCTGCCGGCTGCCCGACTTCAGGCCGCCGACCTCGAGGCTCAGGGAGGCCCTTTGGTTCAGGAGATCGAGGATGGATCGATCGATCCGGTTGATCGCCTCTCGAATTTTCTTTAGCTCGACCGGATCGGTCACCTGGTGTTGTGTTTTTTCCGGGCCGGCCATTTATCTTTCCTCTATGGCTTCGTTGATGCGCATCCCGAAATGACGCCCGGCCATATCGCTGCGGCAGAGGATCTCGTCGCCCTTTTCCAGGGCGACCACGCTGACCGGAGAGCCGTCCGGCCTGACCAGGCGAATGGTTTCCGCGTTCTGCAAGAAAATCTCTCCGCTTCTGTCTTCCGTGGCGGCCGTTATCTTGAGCAGCGGCCTGACCTCTATCTTGACCCGGCCCACCGTGGCCATGGAGGTGGCTCCCTTGGTATCGACGATCAGGACCGCGTCTCCGGACCCGAGCTCCTCCAGGTAGCAGGTCCTGTCCCCTGCCCCGAGGACATAGGCATGCACAGGGCCGGCATTGATCCTGAAAGGCCTGGCCGCGACGTAAGGATTGGGTTCTGTTTCCGCCTGGACCAGAAAGGTAAAGGCCGAGGAGTTCCCCACCAGCAGCCCCTGTCCCCTCTGGAGCAGGGTACAGGTGTCGACGCAGACCCTGTGCCCCAGACCCACCGGCTTAATCTCCGAGATGACCGCCCTTTCCAGATCCAGACTGCCCTGGCTGAGCTTCAGTTCCCGGACCATGTCCTTCAGCTCCTCCAGGGCCCCTGGCTGAGCCAGGACGAAATCGACCCCTCTTTCTAAAATGGTCCCGGCCAGTCTGGCCTGGTCCAGAGAGGAAACCTCCAGCCCGAGACGCCCGCTTCCCGCGGCCAGCAGATTTTCCACCGGAATGACCTCCCAGCCTTGTTCCAGGAGCACTGTTCGGCCCTTTTTCAGTTCACCCGCGGCCTGCTCTTCCCTGTCTTTTCCTTCCAGACTGAACACCGCCAGTCCGGACGGCGTCAGGACCTCTGTCCGGCCCAGGTTGTTTACCTTCTGCACCTGATCTTCTTCGACCAGGACCCCGTCGGCTCCGGATTCCAAAGCCAGGGTCACCAGGACCTTGTCAAAGGGGATGGACTTGACGTAAATCTTGAGGCTCATGTCTGTTCTCCTTGTTTCCAGGAAGCTTTCAATTTTCAAGGAGTCCCATGGCCTGATCCACGCTCATATCTTCATGGACCACCCCGTGCAGGGCCCGGACCAGCTTCACCGGGTCTTCGTCCTGAAAGACGTTCCGGCCCACGGACAGGCCGGCCCCACCGGCCTCCAGGGAGTCGTGGACTATTTGGACGAGATCCCTGCGGTTATCCAGCTTGGGGCCCCCGGCAATGACCACCGGGACGCAGCAGGAATCGACCACTTTTTGAAAGCTTTCCATATCCCCTGTGTAATTGACCTTGACCACGTCCGCACCCAGCTCAACCCCGGCCCGGGCGCAATGGGCCACGACTTCCGGATCGAAGCTGTTCTTGATCTTCGGGCCCCGCCCGTAGATCATGGCCAGCAGGGGCAGTCCCCAGTTGTTCGCTGCATTACCCACTTTTCCGAAATCATACAGCATCTGACTCTCGGTTTCATCCCCGAGATTGACATGGACCGAGACCGCGTCCGCACCGACCCTGATGGCCTCTTCCACCGTACCGACCAGGGTTTTGGTGTTGGGAAACGGAGAATGCATGGTCCCTGCCGAGAGGTGGACGATGAGGCCGACATCCTTGCCCTCTTCCCGGTGGCCGCACCTGACCAGGCCTTTGTGCATCAGCACGGCATTGGCCCCGCCTTCCGCGACCCGGTTGACTGTCTGCCGCAGGTCCGCCAGACCATAGACCGGACCGATGGTCACCCCGTGATCCAGGGGCACGATGATGGTCCGCTGCGTGTTGCGGTTGAAGATCCTCTCCAGTCGAATCGATTTTCCGATGTGCATGCTGCCTCCCCTTTTTATGCCTTGATGCCTGTCAGCGCGGCCTCTGGCCGCGCTGACATATTAAATGTTGATTAAAGAAGACACAGTTCTCAGATTTTCCTTAAATTGTTTACGCAGTTGTATGCGGCCAGTTTGATCGTTAGGCGCAATCACGCGTTTTTTTTTCCACAAAAAAAGGGCCGCCGGCTTGAAGCCTGCGGCCCTTGTGGTGACTTTTCCTATCTAAAGGCGGCTACATGGTAGAACCTGCCACTCGGACCACAGACTTCCCCATATAAAACCAAAAATAATAAGCGCTGCAAAAAGCTGAGCTGGAGAGTTGTCCGAGTTGTTGCTGCATGAGTTCTTTATATCCGGAACAAACGACACTTGTCAACAGGAAAATGAAATATTTTTCAAAAATCCAGACATTCCCGCCTCAAGGAGCCGGGAATGTCTGGATCACGACTTGACCCTGTCGGAAAAATCTGGAAGAATCAGGTCCTTATTATCTAAAAACCACGAAGGAGCGACCATGGAAAAGGTTCCTGACAAGAGATTCCAGACAACCCGCTGGCTCATCTTCGGCATCCTGGCCCTGGCCTATTTCCTGGTCTACTTCCACAGGTTGTCCCTGTCCGTGGTAGCCGACGATCTGATCAGGGAGCTGAAAACCACGGCCGGGCTCATGGGTCTGCTCGGTTCGGTCTACTTCTACTGTTACGCCCTCATGCAGATCCCGGCCGGGCTCCTCGCGGACTCCTTCGGCCCGAGGAAAACAGTCACCTGTTCTCTTTTGCTGGCCGCAGCCGGGAGTGTGGTCTTCGGACTGGCCCAGGAGATCGAAGCCGCTTTTCTGGGCAGGATCCTGGTGGGATTCGGCGTCTCCGCGGTCTTCATCCCGACCATGAAGATCCTCTCCCAGTGGTTCAAGGCGGATGAGTTCGCCTCCATGGCCGGACTGCTCAACGCCGTGGGCGGGGCCGGCGTTCTCGCCGCCACCTGGGCCCTGGCCCTGATGACCGGACTGTTCGGCTGGCGTTCCTCCTTCATCCTCATTGGACTGGGCACCTTTGCCCTGGCCGGCCTGGTCTGGCTCATCGTCCGGGACCGCCCTTCCGCCCGGGGATTTCCGGATCTGGTCAAAAGCAGGAAACACGGCAGCAGGACCGGAAGCGGGCCCGATGACATCGGCCTCTGGCAGGGGTTCTGCCTGGTCCTCGGAAACAGATACTTCTGGCCTGTGGCCATCTGGTTTTTCTTCGACTGCGGGATATTCTTCGCTTTCGGAGCCCTCTGGGGAGGCCCCTATCTGATGCACGTCTACGCATTGACCCGGGGTCAGGCCGGAGGGATTCTGAGCATGATCGCCTGGGGGATGATCGTCGGCAGCCCCCTGCTCGGACTTGTTTCCGACCGGGTCTTGAAGAGCCGGAAGAAGGTCATCGTCCTCTGCTCATCCATCCTGGTCCTGGAATTCGTTTTTCTGTGCCTCTTCCCGGGGGGACTCCCCCGGCCCGCCCTTTACGGCCTGTTTTTCGTCTTTTCTTTGTGCGCTTCATCCATCGTGGCCATCGGCTTTACCACCACCAAAGAGCTCTTCCCGGTAAATATCGCCGGGACCTCGGTCGGTCTGGTCAACCTCTTCCCCTTCCTGGGCGGGGCCATCTTCATGCCGATTTTGGGGAAAGTGCTCGATCTCTACCCCAAAACAACAGACGGAGGGTACCCGCTTCAAGGGTACACCGTGGTCCTGGTGATCCTCCTGGGGGCTGCCGTTGCCGCTTTGATCTGCGCTCTGCTAATGAAGGAGACCTACCCCTCCGGGGAGAGAGAAGGGAGGACAGAAGACGGATGACAGAGAACGGAAATGCTGGAATGCTGGAATGCTGGGATTGGAAGAGGACAGAGGACGGAGGACGGAAGACGGTGGACGGAAGTTAGAGGACGGAGAGGCGTCACTTCAGAGCTCTTTCCCGTACTCCAAAGTTTGAATATTTTTTGGACAAATATCAGGTTATGAATAAATTCTAAGCACGAAATCCGAAATACGAAACAAGCACGACATTCAAATTCTCGAATTTCGGGCTTAGAATTTCGATATTATGTCCAATTTTGAAGTCAATAAAAATATTTTCAATTATTTTAATAAATTATGCTTAAGCAGCAAGACGCTGGTACGAAGTCTGCAATTGGGCCTTTGACCGGCGGTCACCTGTTTGATCAGGCAATTGCATTGACATATCCCGAAAGGCTGTCATAGGATGGTATAAAAGTTCGTAATAATTTCAGGGCTCTTTTCTGAGAGCTATAATTTGTAAAGAATTTTGGTATAGCGACAGCCGGCATATTCTTCATTGTCATTAATACTGATCCAATTTTGGGTTTACCGACGAAGATCCCTTGACCTTTGGCTTCAGCGACTATGTTTTCAAAAAAGGCAAGTTGGATCAGTATAAAAAAAAATCAAAAGAGGAAAGCCATGATTTACGAACAGATCCTGCTGCCGTCCATGGACGTCTTTTGTTATATTCTCGGATGCGAACGGACCAGGGCCGGGGCGGTCATTGATCCCGGGGAGAATGCCCAAGGGATCTACAGACGGGTCAAGGAACTGGACCTCTCCCTGGTATACATTTTAAACACCCATTATCACTTCGACCACACCGGAGGAACCCGGGAGCTCAAACAGCTCAGCCGGGCCAGGGTGGCCATGCACGAAAAGGACATCCCCCTGTATAAGGACCAGGTGGACATCGTTTTGCAGGACAAAGACATCCTGTCCCTGGGAGACATCGAAATCGAGGTGATCCATACACCCGGACATACCCCGGGCGGGGTGGCCTTTTATACAAAGGGCAGGCTGTTCACCGGGGATTCTCTCTTTGTGGGGGACAGCGGCCGGACGGATCTGCCTTACAGCCACCGACCGTCTTTAGGGGCTTCCATCCGGAAGCTCATGGAGCTCCCCGAAGAGACCGTTGTCTGTCCCGGGCACAATTACGGCCCCAGCCCGACCTCCACTCTGAGGCAGGAAAGAAAACACAATGTCAACGCCCGGGAATACGGTTTTGCCCTTTGATTGACCAGAGAAAGCCGTTCTGGTGCACCAAAATTCAATCTTGAATCATTCAGTATTCAATGCTCTCATTCTTCTTCCCGCACGATGAGGGTCAGTCCCTTTTGTTCCAGGACTCTGACCGTCTTGCCCGCAGCTATGGGAGAATGGCCAGGGGCCGGCCTGGCCCGCCAGCGTTCGCCTCTGATGAGGATGTATCCTTGCGGATCAAGGGGTTCCGTGGCAACCCCGGCCAGACCTAGCATGGAAAAGCGCTCTCCTGTGTTTTCGTCGTAGGCCGGCCAGGTGTAAAAAAAGAGAACCACATCCTTGGCCAGCCACATCCCCAGAAGGCAAAAGAGAAACCAGAGGGGGAGCCCGGTCCGGATCCTGATCAGCCAGAGGAAAAAGGCAAAGAGAACCGCCTGGGGGATTTCCAGGAGCATGTACTTCAGGACCGCCTTTCTGGTCCATCCTTTCCGGATCATGGAAAAACCTTGGCCTGAATAGGCCTTACCGGTCCAACCGGTTAATGGCTTTGGTCAGGGCGGTCAATTCCTCTTCAATGAGCGTTAACTCCCGGATCTCTTGAGCCGACCTTTCCGCCTTCAGCTCTTTTTCCAGAGAACAGATAACCGGATAAAGCCGTTTTGCTGAAACTGTGGCCACCGCCCCTTTCATGGTATGGCAAAAAGCAACGGCTTCCTGTCGGTCACCGATTTGCAGCATTCTGCGTATCTCCTTACCGCCGTTTTGATAGGTTTTCACAAACAAGTCCAGGGACTGTCTCCACAAATCCTGCTTTCCACCCAACCTCCTGAGTCCCTCCCTGACATCCAGCACCGGAATCCGAACCTGATCAGTCGAAATGGATCCCTGTCCCCGGGGCCTGATCGGTTTCTTGATTTCAAGGTCTTGTGGCGGCTTTGCCGGGCTGCCGGACGGGGAAAGAACCCATTTTGAGATCAACTCCAGAAGCCGATCAGGGTCGACGGGTTTGGGGAGATATTCATCCATTCCGGCATCAAAGCACTTTTGTTGTTCCTCCTGCATGGTATAGGCGGTCATCCCGATGATGGGCAGTCCGGAAAAATCAGGATTCGACCTGATCTTTTCGGTCGCGGTCAGCCCGTCAAGAATCGGCATCTGGACGTCCATCAGGACCAGATCCGGCAGTGAGTATCCGATCCTGGCCAGGGCCTGACTTCCGTTAGAGGCTACATTGACCTCCATACCGGCCTGCTCTAGAATCTCGCGTTGGACCAGTTGATTGACCGGATTATCTTCTACCAGAAGGATGGTCACCCCGGCCAGATCGGGAAGCGGATTTTTATTTTCTTTGTTTGTGATATCAACATCTTGAATACCGTCCCCTGAACCGGCCACAATCCTGATGATCTTCCGAATTGCCCCGCCCTTGACCGGCTTCGTCAAATAATATCCTTGCACATCCTCTGCCAGGCCCCTGACGATCTCTTCGTCTCCAAAGGGAACCATGAAAATTATCCGGGGGCGACTGAGCGCAGCAAGCCCGTTGATCCGCCTGGCCAGTGCGATCCCGGCGGAGTCCGGCAACTGGTTGTCAATAAAGACCATGTCGAAGGGATTGTCCTGCTCAAGCGCCTTTTGCAGTCTAGTCCAGGCTTCATGGACATCAAGGGCCTGCACCGAAGCCACCCCCAGGGCTTTCAGGCGGTTGTGAAGCATCAGTTGAAAATTGCCCTTGTCATGAACGATCAAAGCACCTTGCCCGATCAATCCATCGGGAATTTCAGATTCAGACCGATCCGTATTCTCCGGGGCCTGGAACCGCGCCGTAAAGAAAAAGGTGGATCCGCTGCCTTTCCTGCTTTCCACGAATATCTCGCCATCCATCAGGTGCACCAGTCTCCGGCAGATGGCCAGACCGAGTCCGGTCCCTTTGCTGCCTCTGCCAGGCCTTCCTCCGGCCTGGGAAAAGGGTAAAAAGATGTGTTCCAGTTTGTCCTGCTCGATCCCGATCCCGGTGTCCCGGACGGAAAATCTGAGTTCTAGCCTGTCCCTGTTTCTTTCACTCAACTCCACACCTATCAGAATCTCTCCGGAATCCGTGAACTTGACAGCATTGCTGACCAGATTGATCAGGACCTGTTCCAGACGAAAGGGATCACCCCGGAGGCTCCAGGGGACGTCCTCTGCCGGCATGGCCATCAATTCCAGTTTCCTCTCCCCGGTTTTCCCGGCAAACATATCAAGGACATGGTCCAGGACTTCTTCCAGTTGAAACTCCACAGTCTCCAGAGACACCTTTCCCTCCTCGATCTTCGAAAAATCGAGGAGATCGTTAATGATCCGCAAAAGGGTATCCGCGGATCTCTGAATCCTGGCCAGATAATCCTCTTGGAACGAACTCTGACCGGATTGCTGCAGCAGGCGGATCAGACCTAGAATCGCATCCATCGGAGTCCGAATCTCATGACTGACATTGGCAAGGAACTCACTCTTGGCCCTGTTCGCAGATTCCGCAGCGAGCCTGGCCCTTTCCATGGTCTCCAGCCGCTTTTTTTCCGTAACATCGCGCAGAATCATATCCAGAAACCACTGATCGCCGACAGCAAGCCGCTTCAGTCTGAGTTCTGCAAAATATTTTCTCCCCCTGGCGTTCATGGCAGTGAATTCCTGGAACACGAACTCACCTTCCCGGGCCTTTTGGATCATCCGGACTAATGACTCTGTTGTCAGGTCCTGAGCCAGCTGTCTATAAAAGGAAGTGCGCTCAAGCCTTTTTCCGATCAGCTCTTTCCGGGAGCAGCCGAGCAGATCGAGAAATTTCCGGTTGCACTCCAGAAATCTATTCTGATCCAGGGTGGCCAGGCCGTCCGGAAAGGATTCAAAGAGAACCCGATATTTCTGTTCACTTTTCTTGAGTCTGCCTATGATCTCTGACAAGCGCTGGCTCATCTCATTGAAGACCCGGGCCAGCTGCCCTGATTCGTCTCTGGTCTTGACCGGAATATAAGAGGCCTGACCTCCTTTCCCGATCCAGGCCACACTCCGGGTCAGCTGCCGCAAAGGCTCGGTCAGACGACGGGTAACCAGCATCAGGGCCAGGGCCAGACACAGGGCCCCCAGGATCCCAACGGAAAGCACATACTTTTTGGTCGCCGCCAAACCGCCGTACAGCTCGCTTTCCGGGGCGGCGATCAGGATATACCAGTCCCAAGGCTCGAAATACCTGTACCTGCAGTACTGGGGTTCTTGGCCCAGGACAAAGGTGAGCCTGCCATCTTTCTTGTTTTTTATTTCCCGGAACCACTCTTCTCCCCTTAGACTGACCCCGATTCGGGCAGGATCCGGATGAGCCGCTACTATCCCCTTTCCGTCAACAGCGACCAGGCTCCCTCTTTTGCCGATCGCCAGATTTTCCATGTTTTCAGCTGCATCCGCCTGGGCTTTGCGGATACTGGCCAAAACCCCTTCCAGCTCGTACGTCTTCAGCATTCCGACCTGTTCCCCGGCCATGGACACGGCTTGATCGAGGTGCAGCTCCAGCCAGTTGTCTGCGATGCGGATCAAGGCATTATTGAAAAAGTAGTAGGATATACCCAGGGCCCCAGCCAGGGACAGAAACAAAAAAGGCAGCACAGTCAGGAGGATTTTGGGATAAATGGTCATCGAAAAACCTTTCATTCAATGAAGCACGTTTTTTCGGTCACTTGCGGATAGAGGGCCATGCTCGCGCTCAGGGGGTGTCCATAATCGAGCGAAGGTCTGCGGAAAAAAAATTGCTTGACAAAAAACAGGGGATAGGCAACGGCATCATTCAAAATCCGAATCTGGGCATGGGCCCAGAGCCATTTCTGTTTTCCGGGAAGTATTTCCGTACGGGCCGCTTCGATCAAGGGGTCGATGCGGTCATAGCAGGAAAAATTGGTATCCGGGTTCTTCCCGGTCAGGACCATGGATTCGGAATGGAAGAACCTGGTCAGATAAGCATCGGTGCTTGGACGCCAGGCCCCGTAGATAACCATATCCGATTCGTTGTTGCGGATCCGCCTGTGCATCTCGCTGTGGGGCACGAATTCCAGATCACAGCGGACATCGATCCTTGCCAGCTGCTCTTTCAATATGGCATGCAGTCGACGATAGAGCCTCTTTTCAGAGGCAATGACCTTTAGCCTGAAACCATCCGCATACCCGGCGGCTGCCAGGAGTGAGCCTGCCTTTTCCGGTCCTGATTCGTAGTCCAGATTAAGGACCCGGACCATCTGTTTATTCATTCCCCCGGGCAGGAGCTCTCCGGGGACCGGAGCCAGGACCTCTTCCACCACGACCGGGTGACAGCTCTTTAAAAACTCTTTTCGATCCAGGGCATGGAGAATCGCCTTGCGCACCGTGATATCCCCAAGGGGTGCTTTCGAAGTGTTCAAATATATGGTCACCACCTCACCGACCCCGTGAATATCCAGGATCGATCTGGAGCCGGAGACGAGCCTTTCCAGGAACCCGGGATCTCCGGTGGCAACGGCCGCATCGAGCCTCCCTGCTTTGACGGCTGCCTCGCGTCGCAAAAAAGAAGGCATCAAGTGGACTTCAACACCCTCGAGTTTCGGCCGCCCCCGGAAATAGCGGTCATGGCCGGCCAGGACAACCTTTTCCTCAGGCAATCTTCGTACGAACCGAAACGGTCCTGTCCCCACAGGATGCCTTTGAAACCAGTCGTACCCCCTGGCCTCAATGGCCCGCTTGCTGACGATGAACCCGCCTGAATAATCTGCGATCTTGGAGAAAAAGAGAGTCGGCGAGAGGGGCTTATCCAGGATGATCTGCAGGGTATGCTCATCGATCTCTCGAAAACTCATGTTTGAATAGGCGCCGGCGTATTTCGAGTACCGGGGATCCGCGGCCTTTCTCAAGGAAAAGACGACATCATCGGCCGTGAGTTCATAGGACTTCAAGGTATCAACCGGATGGAAGAATACCCCTTTCTTCAGCGTAACGGTCCAGACCTGCTTCCCCTTGACCATTTTGTACTCGGGAAAATTTCTGGCCAAGTCCGGCTCGAGCTTCGGGGCCAGGCCCGGTTTGTAGCGAAGAAGTCCATTGAAGAGCATATCCGCGATGATCCGGCCCTGGGATCCTGAAGCAAGATGGGGATCCAGGCTGCCGACCTTGCCGACCTGCAGGCCGAGACGAAGCACCCGGCGCTCCAGAGCCCCGTCGCTTCGCTCCGATGCCGCGGCCTGGCCCGGACCGCCGGCAACACTGAGAAGAAGTATGAACAGGCTAAGTAGCAGTGTTTGCATATACTGCTCCAATTTTGTTTTTATCGACAGAGGCACATGATTTCTCGACTTCAGGCCTTGTATTAACAAAAAGTCAAGCTGGATCAGTATACATACATTGGCTCCCTGGTGACACGCTTACATCGTAATTATTTGAAAAACCTTGTAATCCGTCCTTACCTTTTCTGTATCGTATTTCCCGGGAAAAGGCAAGTGTTCGCCCATGAATTCATCTGCTTGCAGTCCAGCCTCATATCGGGCATAGTCTGCGGGCGGATCGGTCGTTTTTTTGACTTGAAGGTCAGCCTTTGGGTGCTCATCCGCTTATACTTTGAAAACCGCAAGTTTCTAAGCCGAAGGGAATGCAGAAGGTTTTTTATCAACTAATCTGCACGAATTTTCACTAATTTCTACAGGCCTGATCAGCCTGAAGAAAGGTTAATCATCTGCGGTGAAGTTTTTACTCCGCGATAGCGGGATGAAACCTTCCTGCCTGCGATCAGCAGGCTGGAAAATCTCTTTCTTTATTCGTGACAATTCGTGAGCATTCGTGGACAAAATTCTTTTTTCTTGAGCATTTTTTGTATCAGCAATTTGCAAAGTATCGGTAGAGGACTACCCCGCCTTTGCTTACGGAAAAAAACAGGAGAAAAAGATGAGCCAGAAAAAAACAACCATACAGGATTTGAAGCAGGCCAAAACAGACCGGCGAAAACTGGTCATGCTCACGGCCTATGATTACCCTTTCGGACTTATGGCCGATGAGGCAGGTGCGGATATCGTCCTGGTAGGCGATTCTCTCGGCATGGTGGTCCTGGGCCTGGAAGGAACGGTCCAGGTGACCATGGAGGACATGATCCACCATATCAAGGCCGTAGTCCGGGGCTGCAAGGCCCCCCTGGTGGTCGGGGACATGCCCTTTATGAGCTATAACGTCTCCATCCCGGAAGCGGTCAGCAATGCTGGACGTCTCATGAAGGAAGGGGGATGCGACGTGGTCAAGCTG
>JAIPDR010000125.1 GCA_021737615.1 Desulfohalobiaceae bacterium
CAGGCCATCTTGGCCGCATTGGTCCCGACTATCCCGCCGCCGCCGATGACCACTGTTGCCGGTTCCACGCCCGGGACCCCGCCCAGGAGAACCCCTTGCCCGCCATGGATCATCTCCAGATACTTGGCCCCCTGTTGGACGGACATCCGGCCGGCGATCTCGCTCATGGGGGTCAGAAGAGGTAGAGATCCATCCGGCTTCTGGATGGTCTCGTAGGCGATGTTCACCCCCTTGCTTTGGATCAGGGCTCTGGTCAATTCTTCGTTCGCGGCCAGGTGGAGGTAGGTGAATACGATCTGGTCCTCCCGGATAAGAGCGTATTCCGAGGCAAGGGGCTCCTTGACGTGCATGACCATTTCCCCGCGCCGATAGATCTCCTCAGGGGAGTCGACTATTTCAGCCCCTGATTTTTCGTAGGCGCTGTCTTCAAAGCCGCTGCCCTGGCCGCAGTTTTTCTCGATCAGGACCAGGTGTCCCCTGTTACTCAGAACTTCGACTCCGGCCGGGGTCATGGCCACCCGGTTCTCCTCCGGCTTGATCTCCTTTAAAATGCCGACGATCATTGACAACCTCCTGAAGGCACCCTGGCTTGGGTTGCCTGTTCATGATTTCCAGTACATCGATACCTTAACAGCCTCGAGCAGACGTTTGATGTCCTCGGGATACACATGACCGATGTTGCCGATACGAAAAGATTCTGCACTGGTCACTTTACCGGGATAGATAACAAAACCCTTTGCCTTTAGTCTGTCGTAAAAGTCCATAAAAGAATACCCCTCAGACTCTGGATTCAAAAAGGAGGTGATGATCGGCGACTGATAGGCATCAGGCAGGAGGGTCTGAAAGCCAAGTTCACGCATGCCCTGCACCAGGGTCCTCTGGTTGGTTGAGTACCGCTCGTACCTCTTGGCCACCCCGCCCTCCTCTTCCAACTCCATCAGGGCCTGATAAAAAGCCCGGACCGTATGTGTGGGTGAAGTGTAACGCCATTTCCCGGGATCATCGATATCCATGGTTTTCCATTGATCATAGAGATCCAGGGAAAGAGACCTGGCTCGACCCTTGCATTTTTCCAGTTCAGCCCGCCTGGCGATGATGATCCCGAATCCGGGTACCCCTTGGATACACTTATTGCTGCTGGTGACCACAAAATCGATGTCGTCTTCGGCGATGTCGAAGGGGATCCCGCCCAGGCTGCTCATGGTGTCCACGAAATAGGTCTTGTTGTATTGTTTGACTATCCGGCCCACCTCCTTGATGGGATTGAGCATGCCGGTTGTGGTCTCGCAATGGACCAGGGACACATGGCTGATCTCGGGATCCTCCTGCAGGGTCTGTTCAAGTTTCTTCAGATCTGGCGGAGCCTGTTCTCCACTGTCATTGACCAGGGTTTGTATGTGCAAATACCGGGCAATCTGGGCGATCCTCTGCCCGTAGGACCCATTGGCCAGAACCAGTAGTTTGCCGTTTTCCGGGATCATGGAGCCGATTACGGCCTCCACGGAAAAGGTGCCGCTGCCCTGCATCAAAACCGATGTGTACGCTTGCGTGTCTGCAGTGGCCAGCTTCAACACCCTTTCCCTTAATTCCCGGACAATGCTTTTGTAGTCTTCGTCCCAGGTGCACCAATCCCTGAGCATCACGGACTTCACACTCTTTGTTGTGGAAAGCGGACCCGGTGTAAGGAGCAGGTAAGGGTTATCCGGCAACATGTTGATGTCCATGGCATCCTCCTTTCAGTTTCGATTTAGGTTTCTGCGTTATTGCTTCCATAGCCGTATATTGTTTTTCTATCATTGTATAAACTACAATTTTAGCTTTATCATATAGTAAAGAGGAAAGAACAGATCAAAATAAAAAAAATCATGTTTTCAATGACAATAAATCATAAATATATTTCGTGGACTGCCTTGACAATTTCTGCGAATTGTGCGTTATTGGAGCAGACAATATATTTATTCAATGATTAGCGCTTTTTTTTAACCTTAACAAAGGGAGGCTTACTATGCTTCAGCACTTCAACAAAATCTGTTTGAGTCTCATCGTCTGTCTCGGGCTTCTTTTCACCCTTCTGCCGAATCAACAAGCACGGGCGGGTTGTGAGGACCCCGACACCCTGACCTACGCCGCCATGTCCCAGGAACGGGCGCCAGTGGTGGCGGAGCGCATTGAACCCTTGCTGAATTACCTGGAGGAAGTGACCGGCAAGGAGGTGGAAATCTATTTGACCACCTCCTATGCAGCCCAGATCGAGGCCATGCTGGGCGGTTTCGCAGACATCGCCAACTTCGGTCCATTCGCCTATGTCCTGGCTACGGAAAAAGCCCCGAACATCGAAGCCTTTGCTACCTATTCGGTCAACGCTATGCCGGAGCATTTCATACCCGGTGGACCGTCCTATAAAGGGATCCTGGTCACCAAAAAAGGATCCGGCTTTGATTCCATCGACGAACTGGAAGGCAAGGTCTGCGCCTTTCCTGATCCAGGCAGCACCTCCGGCTGGCTGGTGCCCAACGTCCTGTTCACCAAGGAAGAAATCGGTGGAGAATCGCTGAAGTCCTATTTCGGGGAAACCGTGTTCACCGGTTCCCATGACGCCAGTCTTCTGGCCGTCCTGGAAGGCCGGGTCGACGCCGCCTTCACCTGGGACAGCGCCCCGTACCGCCTCTGGAAACGGGGCGAAATGGGCAAACCGGCTGAGGAGCTGGAGCTGCTTTGGAGCTCCCCGATGATCCCTCTGGATCCCTATTCCTATCGGACGGAACTCTGTCCTGAACTGCAGAAAAAGATCGAAAAGGCCTTCCTCACCTGGCACGAGCAGCCTCAATCAAAAGATTTCTTCGAGGCTATCGGCGGGACGAAGTTTGTGAAGATGACTGACTCTGATTACGATGTCATCCGCGAACTCCATGAGGCCAAAAAGAAGATGAAAGACTGATCGCTCATCGTTTCAAGACAAGGGACAGCCTGGAAAAGGCGGCCAGGCCCTGGCCGCCTTTTCACTCTTCTTTGATACATCATCACAAATCCGAACGGAGCTGACGCATGACAAAGAATAACTCATCTGATGCACTCAGATGCGAGAACGTATCCAAGACATACCCGGGCGGAGAAGTCGCCCTGAAGGGAGTCAGCATCAAGGCCGACAAGAAAGAATTCGTAGGTTTGATCGGATTGAGCGGTTCCGGAAAATCAACGCTCCTTCGCTGCATCAACCGCCTGGTCGAACCGGACTCAGGAAAAATCTATCTCGGGGACAAGGAAATCACCTCCCTGAACAAAAAAGCACTGAAGTTGATGCGCCGGGACATCGGCATGATCTTTCAGGAGTTCAACCTGGTCGACCGGATAACCGTGCTGCAGAACATTCTCTCCGGCAGGCTCGGCTATCTCCCATTGTGGCGGAGCACCCTTCGAAAATTCCCGGAAGAGGACTTGCAGCGGGCCGTTGAGATCAGCGAACTCGTCGGCATGAAACCCTACCTGCACAAACGGGCCGACGCCTTAAGCGGCGGGCAGCGTCAACGGGTGGGTATTGCCAGGGCTCTGATCCAGGGACCGCAACTTTTGTTGGTGGACGAGCCCACATCGAGTCTGGATCCGGCCATCGGACGGGACGTCATGAAGGAAATCCGACGTATTTCCAAAGAACTCGGCGTTCCGGTTTTGATCAGTATTCATGACGTAAACCTTGCCCTGGAGTTTGCCGACCGGATCGTGGCCATGCGGGACGGAGAGGTGGTTTCCGAAGGCGAGGCCTCTGAATTCAACCAGAAGAGACTGGAAGATATTTATCAGTACAAGATATAAGCAGCACCAACGCTGCCGAAAGGGGTCTGAACATGACGGAACTGGAATCCATTCTTCCCAAAAAATCAAATACGAAGAGGAACACCTGGCTGTTTTTATTCACCCTGGTCTTCGTCTGGTCGGTCTATGGCATCTTTGTCGTGGAGACCAAGTGGTCCAACGTGGGCAGTCTTCCCCAGATTCTGAAGGCCATTGCCCGGTTCTTCCCGCCTAATTGGCCTTATGTCCTGGAACTGGGGCAGGCCACCTTTGACACCTTTTTGATCGGGCTGCTCGGGACATTTTTGTCCCTGGTCCTGTCAATCCCGGTGGCCTGGTTCGCTGCACACAATATTTCTCCTTTTGTTCCGGTTTGTTATCCGATAGGCCGGTTCATAATGACCATCAGCCGGTCCGTGCACGAGGTGGTTTGGGCCCTGATCTTCGTGGCCGCTCTTGGGCTGGGACCTTTTGCCGGCATCCTCGCTCTCAGTTTGCGCTCCATAGGGTTTGTCTCCAAAATGACCGCGGAACAGATCGAAGACATCGACTACAGGCCCATCGAGGCCATCCGGGCCACGGGTGGCAGCCGATTCGATGAAATCCTCTGGGGCATCATACCTCAGATATTGCCCCAATTCATTGGAACCGCGATTTTCCAGTGGGATATCAATATCCGCAGGGCGACCATAATCGGGATTGTAGGCGGCGGCGGCCTCGGCCTGCTCTTCAGCATCAAAATGCAGGCCTATCAGTATGCCGATGCCACTGCTGTCCTGGTGGCTATTCTCGTCCTCGTCCTGGCAGGTGAATACGTTTCCACCAGACTCAGGAGTTTGATCAGTTAGCTAGGGAAACCTGTCTATCCTCTCAGTTAGAGAAAAAAGGTGTTACGACGGGCATCAAGAAAATAAGAATCTTCGAAAAAATCGAATAATTTTTCTTAAAGGGTACTTATGGAAGCAATCAACAAGGCAAAGCCACTGAACATCGCGGATCACCTGGAAGAACATAAAAAAAGACGGTTCTTCAAGTTACTGGTGGGCGCCGGTGTTCTCGTTTTCATCTTCTGGTCGTTTTACTACCTCAATATCCCGCTTGTCCGTTTTCTTTACATGCTGGGACCAATCGGCCATAAATTCGACCAGCTCTTTCTCTGGCCCGACTTTGGGTACATCAATAATGTCGGCATGCTGCAGTCGATTGTCCAGACCTTCCAGATGGGCATCTTCGGCACGTTTGTCGGCCTGGCCCTTTGTGTCCCCCTGGCCTGGTTCGCCTCTTACAACATGACACCCAACAAGTGGTTCCTCTATCCCCTGGGCCGCGGGGTCATCATAGGATCCCGGTCCATTTACGAGTTGATCTGGGCCATTTTGTTCACCATGATCTTAGGCTTCGGCCCCCTGGCCGGAAGTCTGACCTGTGTGCTGGCTACCATCGGCTTTTCCGGAAAGCTCATGACCGAGGCAGTGGAGGCCATTGACATGGGTCCGGTGGAGGCCATGCGGGCCACGGGTGCCGGTGAAATCGAGACGTTTCTCTGGGGGGTCCTGCCCCAGGTCCAGATCTCCTGGACCGGTATCAGCATCTACGGTTGGGATTCCACCTTCCGAATGGCCACCATCATGGGCTATGTCGGTGCCGGTGGCATCGGGATGTATCTGAGGGAAACCATTGAAATGCTGGAGTATGAAAAAACGGGCATGACGCTTCTGGTCATCATCATCCTGGTGGTCATCAGTGAAGTGTCGTCCGCCTATGCCAGGAACAAGCTCTCGTAAGACCGATCCATCATGCCTTTTCGGGCAACCAATCAGTTGAATAGGATCCGGCCCTGTTGGAGAATGGTTCATGGGGTCAGTTGCTATTTGCTTGGAATGAAGGGGCTGTCATAAAAAAACAGCCCTTTTTTTCAGGTTCATAACCCAGACCAAGCGAGGTGATCAAACAATGAAGATTTTATGTCTCGGCGGAGCCGGACAGATCTGCCGTGAAGCCATCCATGACCTGGTCGCTTTCTCTGATGCGTCGAGAATCACCATTGCCGATATCGATGAGACAGCCGTCCGGGAAATTGCCGAAAGACATAAGGATCCCCGGGTAGGCGGTATCAAGCTGGATATCAAGGACCGGGAAAAAGCAGTTCGATTGATGCGCGACTATGACCTGGTCATGGACGGCTTGACCATATCCCTGAACGACCTGTCCACCTCCTGCATGGCCGAGGCCGGGGTGCACGGGATAAACCTGAACGGCTGCACCACGGAATGGGACTATGAGCAGCAATTTCGTGAACGAAAGAAGGTCCTTGTTCCGGGAATGGGCATGACCCCCGGCATCACCAACCTGATGGCCAAGTATGCGGCAGACAGGCTGGACACGGTCAATACGATCCGCATCAGTCACGGTGCCTTCAGGCCGATTGCCTTTTCCCCGTCCATAGCTGAAACAACCCGCATGGAGTATGATCCGGATCTGCCGACACGTCTCGTCTTCGAAGAGGGGGAGTACATCCAGGTTCCGCCCTTTGCCCGACCCCGAAAAATCGAGCTGCCTGCCCCTTTCGGGACCCATATCCAGTACATCATCCCACATGCAGAAACCTTGACCCTGCCCAAAACCCTGGCCGACAAAAACGTCCGCCTGGTCGAAGTCCGCGGGACCTGGCCTCCGGAGAACATGGAACTCCTCAAGGTCCTTTTCAAGTGGGGATTCCTCCGCAACGATCGGGTCAGGCTCGGGCGGGAAGAGATCGGGATTCTGGATGCAATCGCCGCCTATCTGCTCAAATCCCCCGAAGGCAGACGGACAAAGCTCTACGGCTACGCTCTGCATGTTGAAGTGAGCGGAGAAAAAGACGGCACAGAAGTACTTTACGTCCTGACCCACACCCATCCCCCGTCGGACGGCTCGGTTCCGGGCTGGAAGCATCTGCGGGCCTATACCCGCAACGTAGGCATTCCCATGAGTATCGGCGTCCAGATGATCAGCAAGGGTCAGGTCAAGGGATCAGGGGTCATGGCCCCGGAGCTGGCCTTTGACCCGGGATTGGTCTTTCAAGAACTTGCAAAACGCCATATCCGCATCCATGACGCCATCAAACCTCTATGAGATCACTTTTCTGCACACTTGCCAAGCTTGCATAATCAAGGGTTATAATACAAATAACAATATGTTTCAGAGCCTTATGTTGACTTTCCATGGCGTATTGGATACGGTTTTCGAGTCAGCCCTGCCTCTGGCCGGCCTGACATATAACTATTGAATATTTATGATAATAACTGCTACACTTTTAACTCATGGTGTTGATTTCGATTGCTGCCAGTTTGATCAATGGAAAAACTCCGGTTTTGAGCATTGGCACCTCTTTGCGAACCGGGCAACAGGGTATCCTTGCGCGACCTCGCTTAGAGGTTCTCAGGTTTTCTTAGGCTCGTGAAATGGGGGAAACCGGACCGCGCCTACGGCTTCAAACCATAAGACTGCAGAAGATTCTCATTCATGCAGCCTCAAAGCTTATAGCAGGGTCTAAGAGTCCGGAGGGGGCAGGGATCCCCCATGAGCGAGCCTTAGAAAACCGAGAGCCGGAAGCGTTCAAGCGCAAGAGAGCCCTGTGACCGGTTCGCATTCTGTGATGGAGTTTCATACGAGCTGGCAGGGAATATTATCATCAATAATGGATGGAGGAGAAATGACGATCAAAGGATTGGAAGCGGGTTCAGTCAAGTCCAAAGGGATTGGATTGAAGATGTTTTCAGAGGATGAGCTCCAGCAGGTCCATCTGGCGACCCTGGATATCCTCTGGAATATCGGGGTCAAGGTGGAGAGCGAAAAAGCCGTGTCCATTTTTCACGACGGCGGATGCACAATCGATGCCGCGAAAAAAAACGTCAAGATACCCGCCTGGCTGGTCGAGGACGCGATCCGCTCCTCACCGCCCACCTTCCGGGCCTGCGGCCGGAATCCGGAAAAAGACTATGTCTGTGAAAAGGACCGCTCCGGGTTTGTCAATTTTGGGGAAGCCCCGCAGATGATCGACCCTGAAACCAGAAAAATCCGGACACCGCTCAGAAAAGACGTAGACGAGGCCACCAGGCTCCTTGATGCCCTGGAAGAGATCATCGTGTTCGAGCGTCCTCTGACTCCGGGTGATTGCGATCAGGACATCGCCTGCCTGTACAACACGAAAGCCTTTTACCAGCACTGCACCAAGCATGGCTATATTGGGATCAACACTGTGGAGAACCTCAGAATCTGCTATCAGATGGGGTGCGCGGTGGCAGGCGGTGAAAAGGCATTCCGGGAGCGACCGACCTTCTCCACAACCTGTGACCCCATCAGCCCCCTGCTCCATTCCAAAGAAGCCTGCGAGGTCCTGATCGAGGCCTGCGAACTCGGGGTTCCACTGAAAATCAACCCCTTGGGACTCTCCGGAGGCACGACCTGTATCAATCAGGCCGGCACACTGGTGACCCACAACGCGGAAAATCTGAGCATGCTGGTCCTCGGTCAGCTGGTTCGAAAAGGACATCCCATGGTCTATGGCTCATCAACAAGCATGATGGACTTAAAAACCGGCCTGGCCTCGATGGGCTGTCCGGAAGGGGGGATATTCAGCGCAGCCATTGCCAAGATGGCTCAGTTTTACCAGCTGCCCTCCTGGACGTCGGGAGGGTAGGTAGACAGCAAACAACCCGACTCTCAGGCAGCCCATGAATTCACCCTCACAGCCTTGTTGCCGGCGTTGGCAGGGTCCAACCTGATATACGGCTTGGGGATGCTCGACAGCGGGATGACCTTTGATTACGCCCAGGCTCTCTTGCATTCTGAAATGCTGAACAAGGTCTTGCGGTCTGTGCAAGGTATGCCCATATCGGATGATCTTTTTGCCTGCGACGTGATCAAGGATGTCGGACCGGGCGGGGAATTCATCACCCACGAGCACACCTTCTTGCACATGCGGGAGCAGTCCCAGGTCAAGCTCTTTGACCGCAGGTCCAGGGAGAGCTGGGAAGCTTCAGGCAGTCAGGATGTTGTGGAAAAAGCCTACAAGATGGCCCTCGAAATCATTGACAGTCACGAGGTGGAGCCTTTGCCGGAGAACGTCCATTCTGAGCTCAATGCGATCTTTGAGGAAGCCGAAGAGAAACAAAAGGTCGTCAAAGGCTACTGAAACGTAAAGCAGCCAGAGGGAGAGGGACTCTTCTCTTTACCTGCCCTTTGCCTTTGCTCCATGCATAGACCATGCGCCTCTGTCCGTATGGACAATTCATTATTCCAATGCGCTGGTGTACTCTTTGGCCCAAAAATAGACCGTTTGGAAAAAGTGCTCCAGGGATTTGGAAATGTATTTGTCCTTATGATAGACCATGTAGTATTCACGTTTCATATCCGGATCCGTGAGCCGAATCGAGCTGAGCTTTCCCTCCCGGACTTCGTCTCTGACCACGCCCTGTGACATGAGCGCTATCCCCAGGTCGTGTTTGACCGCTTCCTTGATCGCCCGATTGCTCGAAAGCTCCAAGGTAAACCGAACCTCAATATTGTGTCTGTGGAGAAAATCGTCAAAGGCAATTCGCGGGGCCGAACCTTTTTCGTGCATGATCACAGACTCTCCGCGAAGCGCAGCTGGTTCAAGCGATTGCTCGCGGGCCAGTCGATGCTCCGGTGCGGTAATGACCACGAGGTTGTCCTCGATTATCTTTTGGCACTTCAGCTTTTGGTTGTCAACGCGATAGGAGATGAAGCCGACATCGATATACAAATGGGAAGCGTTTTCTGCGACCATCTCCGTCGGCAGGATGATCTTGGAAAGCTCGATATCCGGGTATTGTTTTTTAAAGCCGACTATAATTTCCGGAAGATAGTAGGATCCAAAACTTTCGCTCGATTCGAGACTGATATTGCCGGCTTTTTGATGCTGGTAGTCCCTCAAGGTTTCCTTGGCCTGGTTTTCAAGGGAAAATATCTTTTCCGCAATGGTGTAAAGGGAGCGGCCTGCATCGGTCAGGACCAAAGACTTGCCGACGATATCAATGAATTTGATACCGTGATGCTCCTGCATCCTCTGAATGGCCTTCGTGACCGCCGGTTGGGTGATGAACAGGGCCTCTGCCGCAGAGCTGAAGCTGGAGTGCTTGGCCACGACATAAAAAATCTTCAATTGATTAAGGTTCATAGCTCCTTTGCTGTGATCATACGTATACCTTCACACCGCAAGGTGTCCATGACCACGTTGATCCATTGTCGCGATTTCTTCTCTGGGCACAGGCCGAATCCATGCTGAATGGCTACTCCGCGAAACCGTGGTGGTAGAGAGCATATTCAGTCCTGCCGCCAAGCAGGTCGTCGATCTGGTCCTGGATCTCCTGCCTCTCTTTGCTGTCCAGCCATTTCTGCCAGTCCTGGGATGAATTCCAGACACTGATCACCAGGTACTCATCGGGTTGGTTGACGTTTCGCAGGGTTTCCCCGGAGATGTACCCGGGCTGCTCCATGGCCAGGGTCCGCATCCGCCTGAAGAGGGGAATCATTTTCTTGGCCTTGTCATCCGGCACCTTCCTTTTGATTAACGCCTTGACTGTCATCTCGACCTCCTCTGATTCTTGTCTGATTCCTAAAGATCAGGTGAGAGCTCACCCGAAGATTCGAAGATATTTTTAATTAATGTTCAAGCAAATCTTTCGTTCAGGATATCCTGCTCAATTCTTCCGCGTCAAGAGAAATTCATTTATCCGCTGTGAGTGGTTGCAGTAAAATACCGGCACCGCCGCCAAGGGATCAGGACAGTTTTGGTAGGTAAACAAAATAAATTTAAAAAAAATTTTTTTATTTGAAGAAAAATGGTATTATCCAGTTCTAAACATATTCAACTTCCGTCAATCTCTAAAAAAAGTCAATTCATCCCTTTGAAATCTGATGACTCTTTACTTAATTATTTCTGCATCCTTTTCAACCCGTTAAGCAGCAAGGTACTGTAAGGATGACGATGATCAATATTCAGGGCTTAGTCAAGGAGTTCGACGGATTCCGGGCTGTGGACAATCTGTCCTTTGCAGTCAACAAGGGCGAGATCGTTGCCCTGCTGGGTCCGAACGGAGCGGGAAAGACGACGACCCTCCGCGTTCTGACCGGCTACCTGGCGCCGACGTCAGGGGATGTCGAAGTCAAGGGTCTGCCGCTGCAGGCACAACCAGGGAAAATTAAGCAGGCCATCGGCTACCTCCCTGAGTCAGCGCCTCTGTATAAAAACATCCTGGTTTATGATTATCTGCTCTTTTTAGCCGGGATCAGGCGTCTGGACCCAGGTCGAAGGCACTCCAGGATCAAGGAGATCGTGCAGACGTGCGGTCTGAGTGAAATCATGCACAAGCCCATCAGCGACCTCTCCAAAGGATTGAGGCAACGGGTGGGGCTGGCCCACGCCCTGCTGCACGACCCGGAGATCCTTGTCCTGGATGAACCTTCCGAAGGACTGGATCCCAATCAGATCCAGGAAATCAGGGCAATGATCAAACGCATCG
>JAIPDR010000126.1 GCA_021737615.1 Desulfohalobiaceae bacterium
GATGCGCATGGACGCCTCTTTTGCCACTACCATATCCGGTCCCTGGATGCGCAGCGGCTGGTCGGGACGGCCCGGGGCGAGGTGTTTGATCCCACCCGCCATACCATCCAGACCGAAGTCAAGGGCGCGACCTATCACCAGCTGGAGCTGCGGCGATATGAGCAGGGATGGAAAGGCCGGGTGATCTTCGACCTCTGAGCACTGGCTCGGGGGCGGGATATTCAGACAGATTTATGATTCCCCCTCGCAACATGACTCAACTCGCAACATAATGTCCCCTGTCTCTCCCTCTCACGACTTTTCTGGAAACGGGAAGGATCTTCAAGGGTCAGGCTAAACGCCAGCGAGGTTATGGGTCCAACTCCAGTCACCTGACTCAAAACCTCTGTTTAATGTATTTTTCGTTGCTCAATTTATTTATCTGGTGATCTGACAACCAGGCTGAATGTTGACCGCAGCACAGTCTATCGGGTGAGTGATTCAATCATGTTTGCCAGCATTTTTCTCCCCCAAAAATCTGCCGCCAATCGACCATCCCTCTTCCCGACCTCTCGTATGAACTAAAGAAAGCAAGGGCCTGGCTCTGATTGACTGCGCGATGAATGAGTCCTATTCCACAAAACGATATTGCAAAGAATCCACCAAAAAGCTCGAACCTTTGGGGATAAGTTCCAGAAAGATCCTGCCATGAGAGCTGACCCGTTCGTTGGTATTGAGTATGGCCTCAATTTTGAATCTGCCCTGAACATGAATGCTTGAACCGGTCCGCTCAAACTTTTGAGGTATGATATCATAGGTGATTCGTTTCATCTTGGTAAAGGTTTTCCGATAGGTGGGCAGCATGCTGTCAAATGGCTCTCCATTTTCCGTGGCCTGATCGGTGAAGAATTGCTCAAAGCGATCCAGATCCATGTCCATGTACGTGCGGGTATACCGGTCCAGAAAGGTATTGACCTCAGCCTTTACATTCCCCGATCCTCTGGAACCAGGAGCTGTTTTTTTGTTTTCATCTGGAAGTGGATGTGACTTGGCTGCTTTTACGGCATGCGACTGCGCTTCTTCCCTCTCCGTGCCTTTGGCCTGTGCTGAAGCAGGACTTGGTTTGCCTTGCTTTCTTTTCTGCTCCTTCTTGATCTGGGTCGGTCCCAAGTCTTCCTTTTCTGCTGCCGATGGCTCCGAGCTTTCCTGGGCCGACTCTTCTGGTACAGAGCTGTGGGAGGTGGCTTTCGATTGATTGATATCGGCAGCGGCCTCTTTTGACTGCGGGCTGGCGAGCTTTGCAGGTCCGGAATTTTGGGGATTTTGTCCTGATGTGGGTAGACTCGGGGTATTGGTTCTCTCTTCACTCTTGGAAGCGAGGGCCTTGGTGTGGTCCTGAGCTCCCGGCTCTTGTGCAAGTCTCCTTTCCCCATCTTTGACCTTACTGCCAAAAGTCGCCTTACGCTCATTTTCAGCAAAAGCCTCAATCATAACTCTTTGTTTTTGCTGACCACTGTCCTCTGTCTCCCGTCCTCCCTCCGGGGCGTAGGCCCCTCCGGGCCGGAGGCTGTCCTCTGTCCTCTGACCGCTGCCCTCTGTCCTCTGTCTTCCGTCCTCAGACTTCTGATCTCTGATCTCTGCCGCCTGATCTCTGACCTCTAACCTCTGATGTCTGACGATTGCAGGGCCTGATGCCGGCGGCGTCTCCTGGACTTGAACTTGTTGGTATCCCTGAAGGGCCTGTTCAAGCTGAAGAGGGGGAACGAAGGACTCTTGAAAAAGTGTTTGAAAGGCCTTGGCCACTGTCTTGAGGTCTGGTCGATCTTTGGGCTCGTTTGACTTGGGCAGATTATCGGGAATGAAGGTCTGGGCTTGGGGTGAAGCTGAGACTGCTAAAACCTGAGAGGGGGCAGTCTTCTCCGGCTGGGCATGATCAGCAGGACCAGGTGAGGGTTGACCGGGAGAACGTTCAAGTTCGGGGCTGCTCTTGGCAATGGGCACACGCAGCAGGGAGCTGTTCTCGTTTCCCTTGAAAGGGCTCAGGCCTTGGGGGTTTGGAACATCCATTTCTTCTGCAGGGGCCTGCTGGGAAGACCAGAATGCCACCCGGGCCCGCTGTTCCATCCAGCCTTGGTAATCGAAGATTATGGTCACTAGAACAAACAGGCTGACAACGGTCCCCAAAAAAATCACAGCCTGCCTTTTGCCCTGCGACCAGCGGGGCGGTTGGGGTTCAATAGGGGGTTCTTCCCAATTGTCCTCCCAGGTTACCAGGCTTTGATCATACTCGGCCCGTTTGGAGCTATTGCCTAATATTTTGTAGGCCTGATGCACTTCCCGAAAACGATCCGCAGCCCCTGGATCATCCGGATTGTGATCCGGGTGGGACCGCAGGGATTTGCGGCGAAAGGCCTTTTTGATTTCCGCCGGGGTGGCCGATGGATCAACTCCCAAAACCGTGTACAGGGTCTCCTGGTCATCATCTGGGCTCAGGCTTTTATACAGAGTGTGCATCCAGGAGCGGAAGGTTTTGGGCCGGATTCCGGCCTTGGTGCACATAAGGCCTAGATCGGGTTCAGAGAGACCGAAGGCGGAAGAGCCCTGGCGGACATAGGTCTGGGCTGTTTTCAGCAGTTCGCTGTCAGCGGCCACAGCGATGATCATCTCATGAACAGAGGAGGAGGCGGCTGCGGTGTGGAGTAAGCGGTTCAGCTTTTCCACAGATGGTATAGACTGGGATTCTGACATGTACGCATCGATCGATTCAGGCTGACTCCCCACTCCTGGGAGTCAATACCACCTGGTCCAGCCAGTAATGGCCTTTAATCTTGTTGTCCAGCTTCAAGCTTTCATTTCTGCGCACCCGAATGAGCACAGCCCTGCAGGTGTCCGGGACCTGAAACTGCAGACTGGCTTCTTCCCATTTACTGCTTCCGGTGAGCATGGGTCCCCGGGTGCGTAACCCCTGACATTGATATCCCCTGATCTCCAGGTACACACCCTGGTCGGTACTCAATCCATCAGATTTTTGAAAATATTGCAATGTGTAAGCCTGTCCCGGCATGACTGGAACGATCTGATACACATGGTGAAACCTGACATTGTGGGTACCCCGAAACTTGAGATGGAGGGCAAAGCGGCCCTGTTTGGAGGAAAAGACATCCCGTTGGACTGTGACCTGTTTATGCCCCCGCAAACGCCAGCCAAAGGCTCTGTTCAAGGGTTTGTGTTCAAAACCGGGGTTGTAGATCAAGTTTTCGGAATTTTCCTTGATCTGTTCCCATACTGAAACGGCCGAAGGTATTTCCTTGCGGTGCAGCAGGTAGTGGGAGAGCCGGACATTGAGGTCGCCTTCCGGATCAGGCAATCGACTCCAGGCATCCAGGGCCGCCTGGGTTTGTCCGCTGCGCAGGCAATGGCCGATAAAGCGGGGCAGGTTTTCCAGGTCCAGGCGTTTGGCCACTTCAGACCACCCCCCCCAGTATTGGGTGGCCACAAAGCAGGCATCCATGGTCCTGCCTGGTAAGCGTTGAAATACAAAGTTCAATACATCGGTAAACACCGGCTCGTTGTCGATATCATAAGCCAACAGGAGCTCCTGCCATTTCCAGGTGGTCACCTCAGGCAGGCTTTGTGTGAACATATCCTGGATTGCATAAGCCAAAGGGGTTTGTCCTCTTTGTTCAGCCAATTTGGCCATTTCCATCCAGGCCGGGATCAAAACTGGAGAGGCCCGCAAGGCCCTGGTAAACAAGCTAGCAGCCTGTTCTTGGTCCAGGTCCTGATATTTGGCTATCCGGCCCTGCATGTTCACAGCCCGAGGGAAAAGAGATGTCTCCGGGTGGGCCCGGATAAATGATGCATCCCCGGCCTCCACCTTCCGGGCTGCGTGACCGAACCAGATCAAAGCCCCGGCCATGGTGGCCAGGACGAAGCTCAGCAACACCTTCTTCCCCATCCATTCTCCTACTGCCCTCTGGTATGAACCAACAATTCCCCCGGTCGCTGGCATGGTCGTCCTGGACCGCCAGGCTCCAGCCTGGGCCAAGAGGGCGAAAGATTTTTCGCCCCTACGAGCTCATCCGCACGTTTCATCCTTTATCAATCAGGCAAATTTTCTGATCTCTGTCTTCTGTCCTCTATGACTGAACAGCCGGCTCTTTCCCGGGTTCCTGGACACCATAGGAAGCATTGTACTTATAGTAATTATATTTGTAGTAACGATAATAGTACCCGCCGTATCTGTACCCAGTGTTCATCTTGTTCACAATACAACCCAGGATCTGGGCCTGTACATTGTGCATGCTGCGAGAGAAGATACGTAAGGTCTCCCGTTCGGTTTCCCCCAGGTTGGCCACTAAGACCACCCCGCCCACCTGGTTGCTTAAGACCAGGGCATCGGCAAAGCCGGTAAAAGGCGGCGCGTCCAGGATGACCCGGTCAAACTTCTCCTCCAGTTTGGCCAAAAAGGACCTCATCCGCTTGGAGGATAAGAGCTCGGTGGGATTGGGCGGTACGGAGCCGGAGGGGATAATCTTCAGATTGGTTCCATCCAGGGTATGAATCACTTCTTGCAGTGAACACAGGTTGCTTAAGTAATTGGACAGACCCTTGGACTTGCTGCCGTTTTCGGTGAACAGCTTGTACAGCCGCGGCTTGCGCAAATCGCATTCCAGGAGGATGACCCGCTCCTCGGCCGCGGCAAAGGCCTGGGCCAGGTTCAAGGCCAGGGTGGATTTGCCCTGGGCCGGAGTGGAGCTGGTGACCACCAGGGACTTGGGCGGTTGGTCGAAGCTGGAGAGCTGAATGGCCGTCCGCGCACTGCGGATGGACTCGGAAAAAGAGCTTTTGGGATGTTGGGTGATATATCGATCCAGTTCCTGTTGTTCGGCCTTGGCCACCTCCGGGGCCACCGCCAGCATGGGGATGTTGAACCGATCGGTGATCTCTTCGATCTTTTTGACCGTGTTGTCCAGGTATTCCAGGAAAAAGGCCAGGCCGACACCCAGCATGAGACCGAGGACAATGGCCAGCAGCAGGTTGCGCCTGACATTGGGCTTAAAGGGCAGTATAGGCCGGTCTGCTGCACTGACCACCTGCAGGTTGGGCAGCTCCGTTCCCACATTGGCATGGATCTCCTTGCTCCTGTCCAGCAGGCTCTGATAAATCTGCTCGTTGGTGCTCACTTCCTGTTTGAGAATGGAGTACTGGGTAACTTTATCATTGAGGTTCAGGGCCAGCTGCTTCTTCTCCTTGGCCTTGGCCGACAATCGGGCCTCCCGTTCCTGAGCGCTTTCATATTCAGAACGAAGCGAACTCAAGACACTCTGTTTTTCTTCCTCGATTCTAGCCTCGATGTCGTCCATGCGGGCTTTCAGATTCTTCAGATCCGGGTATTCCGGCTTAAAGGTGCTCAATAGCTCCTGATAGCGGCCCTGCAGATCGGCGTATTGCCCTTTGAGTTGCTGGATCAACTCGTTGTTCATCACTTCCGGCAGGGAGGAAAGGTCGCCTTTGCGGGCCTGCTCATACTGGGCTTCGGCAATGACCCTGTCCTTTTCAGCCTTGGCCAGGGCGGCGTTTATTTCCTCCAGTTGCTTGTATACTTGGTTCAGCCGGGAATCCAGGGAGATGATCCCGGCTTTTTGGGCATAGGCGTTGAGTTCCTCTCTGGATTTTTCCAGCTGGATGCGGGCTTGATCCACCTGCCGATCCAGTTGCCGATTGGCTGTCTGGGAGGACTCAATTTTTTTGTCCATCCGCCAGTCGATGAATTCCTGCATGTGGGTATTGACCACCCTGGAAGCCAGGCGCGGATCCGATGACTCATAGGCCACCGTGACCAGATTGGTCTCCCGCTGGGGGGAAACTTCCAGGCTATTCAGGTACTTGTCCCGCAACCCGATTTTCTTTTTCAGGTGATCGAATCCAGGATCAGCAGGGGCTGTCTCTTCCTGCCTTCCTCCCAAAATGGAGGCTACAACCCCTGAGACCGCCTGTTTGGCCTGCTTGAGCCAGCTCTGAACAAAGTTGTCGGCATCCTCTTCCGGCGGAGGATTGAAGACAGGATGGGACCTCAGATCCAGCTGCTCAATGACCCCATCGGCTACAGGGGCCTGCTGCATGAGCTTGACCTGGGTCTGTAAAAATTCCTGGCTTCGCATTTCACTGGCCGCCAGCTGCTCGAAATTGGTCACCTGGGGGGCCTTCTGGCTGATCTCCATGGTCCCGGAGGCCTTGAATACGGGCCGCATGGCCAGGGAGATGATCAGGGTGCTGACAAAAGTAACCAGCAGGACACAGACAACCAGCCACTTGCGGCGCAGGACCACATCCAGGTAGTCCCGCAGATGGACCTCTTCTTCGAACTCCGGGATAGGTTCCCGGACCTCGGTGGAAGGCATGGTGGGTCGCGATGGGGCCGGGGGGGTGTGTTGTTCCTCCCCTTCCGGCAGGGCAGAGTGGCCGTGGTTGTTGGTATTTGTTGAGGAACTCATGGGGTACCTATTGGATGTTGGGTTGGTATAAAAGCGGACCTGCTGATAGCTACCTATTGAAGATGACAACTACCTGGAACGAGCCCATAAGTCAAGGAGACCGGCGGCCGGAAAGAACAAAGCATGCCTCATAGAAATGATTATTGATTATTTTGGCTTAAAACATTCATAACATATCAGTTCAGGATATATGTACTTTTTTAAGAGTTGTGAGGCATTAAATTGGAGTGCAAGATACAAAGGGGTTGACATGATCTACTTGCGTAAAGTAATACATAACCAGCAAGCGAGTTTGACTTAAACTTCTAAAAAAGGAGGAAGGAATATGTCATCTGGCCGTGCATTGGGAACCATTCTCGTAGTTGGCTGCTTTCTGCTAGCGGCCCCTTTGGCTGCCTGGGCCGGATCTGGATCAGCCAGAGTCATCCCCCAAGGGTCATTGGGCCTCCTGGATGGACAGACTGAGGTCCAAACTATTCAGTCCGAAATCCCGGCTCCGGATGGGCAGCTGTTTTTATGCCACGGCACATGCCTTATTCAATCCAGTGGAGTGCAGTTCGTGGGCCAGGATGAGGCCGTGATTGCCTTGACCGAGACGGAAGAGGGACTGAACCTGCACGTGAAGAGAGGCCGGGTCGACTTCGCCATCAAGCCCAATGCCCCTGCCGTCAGCCTGGTGACGGCCCATGAGGTCATTGACATCCAGGAAGCCGTATTTACCGCCGCCACTCAAAGCAGGGTGACCGGCACCCTGCAGGTCAATGAGCAGGGATCCTCCCTGGCCGTGTCTCAAGGGGCCCTCAAGGTATTTGCCGCCGGCCAGGAGCACTTCATTCAATCCGGTAAAGCCATCCAGCTGGCCCAGGCCACGGTTACCGGTGGTGGTACCGGCGGCGGAGGTTCAGAGGCCGGTGGCGTGGGCACTGGGGCCTGGATAGGCCCTGCCGTTGCCGGTACGGTCTTCGCCGGTGCGGCGGTAGGGGCCGTTGTCTATCATGAAAACCAGAAGGACGATGATGAACCCACCAGCCCCTTCTGATGCTGCCCGGGAATCACCATCTCCGTGGAGAAAGAAAAGGCGATGCGGACACAGCATCGCCTTCTTTTATCATCTAACCCTCCCGCAGGGGAGTCCTTGTGAAATAAAACCATGCCCTTACGTAAAGACCCCAGCGGCTTGCTGGTCCTTCTGGCCACCTTCCTCCTGCTCTCTGCTCTGGGATGCGCCTCCTCAGGGCCCAATTCCACCAAAAACCTGGATCAACTCCTGCTGGAACAGGGAGCGCAGAAACAGGAAATTGAAGAACTCAATGACCAACTCTTTGCCACGGCCGGAGGGGCCACCCAGTTTTCAGAAGCCCTTTTAGGACCCGGCGATCTGATCAAAGTCAATGTCTTTGATGCGGACAAGTTGTGCACAGAGGCCAGGGTCGGGGCCAGAGGCAAGATCACTTTGCCCCTTCTGGGTGCGATCGAGGTCCAAGGGTTAACTACGGAAGAGGCGGAAGAGCATATTGAAAACCTTTATGCACAGGACTATCTGCAGGACCCGAATGTGACCGTATTCGTTAAAGAACAATACGGGTCCAAGATTTCCGTGCTCGGATCTGTGGAAAAACCGGGCACATTTGATTATTTCGGCCGGCAGCGGCTTTTGGACGTCCTGGCCATGGCCGGCGGATTAAAGGAAAATGCCGGCCGTCAGGTCCACATCCGCCGCTCCTCTGACGGTGATTCCCTGAAGCCGGAAAAATACCTGGTAGATATGCATAAGCTCATCCGTGAAGGCAATTCCTCCCTGAATCTGGTCATCAAAGGCGGGGATGTGGTCTATGTCCCTGAAGCCGGCACGGTCTATGTGGATGGGGCGGTACGTAAACCCGGAAATTACAGTATCCAGGAAGGAATGACCGCCCAGGAGGCGATTGTGGCTGCCGGCGGGTTCAGCTCCATTGCCGATCAAAAGGAGATCAAACTGGTCCGGCTGACAGATTCTGGACAAAAGGAAATCGTGGCCCTGGATGAAGATGATCTGCAAAAAGGAGCAGCCGCCCAAATTGAAGTCCAGGATCGGGATGTTGTTTTTGTGGAGACTGACGCCATGAAGTCCTTTTTCTACGGACTGCGCCTGAACATAGGCAGCGGACTCTTAGGTATGGGCTACAGCCCGCCGTCTCGATGACAGGTGGCAGTCCAAGGATAGGCGATGGAATTTTCGCAGGACCTTATCTGTGCTTTCCCGCCAGCCTGTCCAGAATCTTCCTGGTCCATGTTTTCTTGACCTGGAAAGGGATGAAGTCCGGCATGTCCACCGCCTCCCCCCGCAATATACACTCCCCCCGCCGGTTCAGCACATCCTGGGCAGTTCTTTGTCCATAATGTTCCTGCACCCACCAGCCCACTGCGGACATAAGAGGCCTTCGCGAGCTTGAACCATGGCCGTCGGTGGACAGGATTGAAACCATTTGGTGATCCAGAAGCAACCTGGAAAAGTCCATAACCTCAGGACCGAACAGTCCGAAAAGGCTGGACGCGGTTACCTGCAGTCCGACACCCATGTGCAGCCAGTCGTTGAGCGGAAGCGGATCATGGATCAGATACGGGTAGCGTTCCACATGGGCCAGAATGGGTGTGATATCCTGGGAAATGAGTTTCCAGAAAACATCTTCAATATGCCGGGGCATAATCTGATAGGGAAGTTCAATCAGGGCATATGAGCCGGTAACATTGATTGTCGTTAAACCGTCAGGTGCAAAATCTTCAGTGGATACAGCATCGATATGGATTTCCGCGCCGGGGAAAATGTCCATGGGAATTTCGTGTTTGAGTATTTGCCTGGTCAATTCCTGACAGGCAGCCTTGATAGACTGTTGCTGCGGCCGATACAATCCGGGAATATAATGCGGGGTGCATACAATCTTGGCAATTCCATCCTGAGCCGCCATCCTGACCATCTCCAGGCTTTCACCCATACTTGACGGCCCGTCGTCCAGACCGGGCAGGATATGGCAGTGCACATCGATGAGATCAAATCCAAGGGGCATGGACATAAATTATCTGCTCCGCAGTCTGTTGTCCAGTTCATCCCTCTTTTTGCTTTTCCCCCACAAGCTTACAACAGATAACAGAAGAGCACCTCACACCAAGCCGCAAAAACGTCAAGTTGTTTTTTTCTTAGTACATATTCACGGGGGCGGAAAAAAATTTTAAAAACCCCAAATTTTTCACTCATTTCGTGGACACCCTCAACACATCCCAGCTGGAAGCCCTGGATCGAGCCCTGTCTATTGCTGCCGGAATTGATATGAAATGACATCTCGTGGCTTTGTCTCCTTCCGAAGTGACAAAAATCCGAAAGTTGGATATTCTTCTAATATATACAAGGAGACCAAGCATGAGACAGCATTTGACAATATCCAAAAAAGGCCAAGTCACCCTTCCTGCCGAACTGCGTAAAAAAATGGGCCGTGAGGCCGGGGGGACGGTTATTGCCGAAGAGAGAAACGGCGAATTGGTCCTGCGGCCGGCAGCAGTAGTGGAAATAGACCTCTATACAGATGACCAGATTGCCCGCTGGGACGAAGAGGATCGCCTTGATGCCCAGACCCGGGAAAGGATCCTTAATAAGCTTGACCAAAAAGCATGAAGCGGATCTTTGACAGAATGCTTATCTGCCAATCAATATACCACGCTTTTTATATGCTCACTCCAGATCCTTTGATCAGCCAATACCCCTTACGAACTGTCTGGTAATCCTCTTTTATTGCCGGCCATCCGTCCCTTTTCTTATTCATTCCAGTATGGCAGCCCCAATGAAACACCCCAAAGATTAACCAGGTGAAAGCTCTTTACATTTCACTTGGGGCCCCCGGTTTCATGAGGTAAACGTTCCAGCATTTCATGCCCGTCCATCCATCCTTCTTAGTTCTTGTTCGTCCATTCGTCCAATCGTCCATCCGTCCTTCTTTTCATTTCGCCCACAACCAAGCAAGCCCCATCATCACCAGAAAATAAACCTGGTTGGCTGGGATCTGCCAGTTGAACTCGACCGCGGAGTGGACCAGAAAGGCGGCGCAGCCGGCCAGTGCCCCGGCGGCCAGCAGGGCCTCCAGGCCCTGGGCCTGCCTGGCCTTTTGCCGCACCCGCCGGGCCATGACCAGCCACAGGGTCCAGGCGGCCAGGATCAGGGTCACGGCCAGGGGCAGGCCCACCTCGGCCATGAGCTGCAGGTAGTCGTTGTGGGCATGGTAGTAGAACTTGGATTCCGGCAGGGAGGTGTTGTACACTCGGCCGATGGTCTCAAAGGCATTCATCCCCACCCCCAGCCAGGGATGGTCCATGACCATCCGCCAGGTGTCCTCCCAGATGAACAGACGCCCGGTGGATCTTTCTATTTGGTCGAATCGGGCCAGGATCTCCTCAAAGCCAATAATCCAGCCATAGGCCAGCATGACCGCCCAGGCCGCACAGACCAAGACAACCGTCTCCGCCCGCCGGCTGCGATTGAGAAACAAAAACACGGTCAATCCCACCAGGGCGCTAAAGATACCGCCCCGGGAACGGGAAAAGAACAGGGCCAGGATGGCCAGGCCGACCAGAAAGCCGTACAGGAATTTCTTGTACCGGATCTGTTCCTGGTGCTCTGCCCGGGACATGCCCTTTGTTCGGGGCTGCATATCCTCCAGGCTCATGATCCAGGCCAGAAGCACCGGCCAGAGCAAGTTCAAAAAACAGGCAAAGTGGTTTCTGTTCACAAATGTGCCCCGGGCGCAGCCCTCATAGGCATCGATCCCAGACCACAGCACATCGGCCTGGGGCACAAAGACCTGGAAC
>JAIPDR010000127.1 GCA_021737615.1 Desulfohalobiaceae bacterium
CCCGGCGCAGGCAGATCCTGGGGCGGAACCTGAGCCTGGCTTACGCACGTCCCTTGAAAATCGTGCGGGGGATCGAGCAGTATCTTTTTGATGAACAGGGACACAGGTTTCTGGACGGGGTGAACAATGTCTGTCATGTGGGGCACTGTCATCCCAAAGTGGTCGAGGCCGGCCGGAAACAGATGGGCATCCTGAACACCAACACCAGGTACCTCCACGAGACCATCCTGGAGTACGCCCAGAACCTGCTGGATCTCTTTCCGGACCCTTTGAGCGTCTGTTTCTTCGTCTGCAGCGGCAGCGAGGCCAACGAGCTGGCCCTGCGTCTGGCCCGGACACATACGGGCCAGGACGATTTGATAATCGTGGACGGGGCCTATCACGGCAATACCCAGGGCCTGATCGACATCAGCCCCTACAAGCATGAGGGACCGGGCGGCCGGGGGAGGCCGGATCGAGTGCAAAAAGCCCTGATCCCGGACGGCTATCGGGGCCGGCACAAAGGTTTTGGATCGGAGGCGGGCCGGGCCTATGCCGCCTCGGTCAATGAGGCTGTGCAAGCGGTCAGGGACCAGGGCAAGCTGCCGGCGGCCTTCATGGTGGAGAGCATGCTCGGCTGCGGCGGGCAGGTCGTGCTGCCCGAAGGCTACCTCCGGGCGGCCTTTGAACCGGTCCGGGCTGCAGGCGGGCTCTGCATCATTGACGAAGTCCAGGTGGGCTTTGGCCGGGCGGGGAGTCATTTCTGGGCCTTTGAGTCCCAGTCTGTGGTCCCGGACATCGTCACCCTGGGCAAGCCCATGGGCAACGGCCATCCCCTGGCCGCGGTGGTGACCACCCCGGCCATTGCCGAGAGCTTCGCCAACGGCATGGAGTATTTCAACACCTTCGGCGGCAACCCGGTCTCCTGCGCCATCGGCCAGGCGGTTCTGGACGTCGTTTCCGAGGAGGGTCTTCAGGAAAAGGCCCGTAAAACCGGGCTGCACCTGCTCTCCGGACTGCAGGGACTTGCCGAAGAGCACCCGATCATCGGCCATGTGCGGGGTCTGGGTCTGTTCCAGGGAGTGGAGCTGGTTAGGGACAGGGAGACCCTGGAACCGGCTACCTGGGAGGCGGACTATATCGTCAACCGGCTCAAGAATCACGGGATCCTGCTCAGCACCGACGGTCCCCTGGACAATGTCCTGAAGATAAAGCCGCCCCTGGTCTTCGACCGGGATGATGCCGATTATCTGATCCGATGCCTGGATAAGGTCCTGAGAGAAGATGCGGTGAAGGCCTAAATGCAGAGCTATTTCCCGTACTCCAAAATTTGGATATTTTGAAGTCATTGAAAATATTTTCAATTATTTTATACATTTACTCTTAAGTGTCAAGACGTTGCTACGAAGTCTGAAATGGCGACGAGGGGAGGTCCTATGAGCATGCAACTGAACGGCTGGTGCGGGAAGATCCTCTTTGTGGATCTGTCAAATCATCGGCTGTCCGAGCGGGAGACCATGGCCTATGCCGCCGATTATCTGGGGGGCCGCGGCCTCGTCACCCGCTTGTACTGGGAATCGGTGGCTGCCCGGACAGGGGCCTTTGATCCGGAGAACCACCTGATCTTCATGACCGGACCCCTTGGGGCGACCGGGGCCCAGGGCGCCTCTCGGTTCGTGGTGGCGGGCAAGTCTCCCATGCTCCTGCCGGAGGGGTTCTGTGTCGGCAATCTCGGCGGGCATTTCGGGCCTTACCTGAAACGGGCCGGGTTTGACGGCCTGGTTGTCAGCGGTGCATCGGAAAAGCCGGTCTACCTGCTCATCAGGGACGGACAGGTAGAAATACTTGACGGATCCGGTCTCTGGGGGCGGGGAGTCTATGCTACTGCCGAACGTTTGAAGGCGGAGCACGGGAACACGGTCCGCTACGTCACCACCGGTCCGGCCGGGGAGAACCTCTGCCGGACCGCCAACCTGATGACCGACAACGAAGGAAGCGGCACCGGTGGATTCGGTGCGGTCATGGGGTCCAAGAAGCTCAAGGCGATCTGTGTACTTGGCTCCGGCAAGCCGGGGATCGCCCGTCCGGAGAGGCTGCGCGAGCTCAGCAAGGAAGCCGTCTATCTAAACCAGCGCGAACCCATGGCTCTGCCCTTTCCGCCGGAGCAGGTCAGCCGCGCAGGCAAAGCCTCCTGTCATCAGTGCGGGCTGGATTGCCTGCTGCGCAACACCCTGGTGACCGCTTCCGGAAAGTCGATGGTCCGAAAGTGCCAGGCCATGTTTGTCTATTTCCCCTGGGTCATGAACCGAGACGGTGAATCTTTCGAGACCGCTGTGGAAGCCACCGGCATCTGCAATGATTACAGCATCTGCAGCATGGAGATGTACAACATCATCCAGTGGCTGGACACCTGCCACCGAGCCGGGTGCGACATTATCGAACAGACCGGTCTGGATATGACTGAGCTTGGCACGTTGCCCTTTTTTGAAAAGCTGGCCAGGATGATCGCCTATCGGATAGGCTTCGGGGATGTCCTGGCCGAAGGCCTGCTGCGCGCGGGTGAAACACTGGGTGAATCGGCCAGCCGGTATTTTGCCAACGAAGTCTCCGGGGTCGGCGACGGGGCCACCTACAGCGCCAGGGAGTATCCCGTCAACGGTCTTCTCTACGCCTTTGAGCCGCGCCAGCCCATCGCCATGCTCCACGAGGTCAGCCGCTTGGTCGGCTTCTGGGTGATGCATCAGGGCAACCCGGATACCTCTCCGGTCAGCTCCGAGGTCTTTCGGGCCGCGGCCTCCAGGTTCTGGGGGCACCCGGCGGCCTGGGACATGACCAGGCCGGACGGAAAGGCCCAGGCCGCGGTCAGGATCATGGACCGCACCCTGGTCAAAGACAGCCTGATGCTCTGCGACAGCGCCTGGCCGCTGATGGTCAGCTGGAACACGGCGGACCATGTCGGAGACCCAACCCTTGAGAGCCGCCTGTTCTCGGCAGTGACCGGGATCGATATGGACGAAGCCGGATTGAACCGATTTGGTGAGCGCATCTTCAACCTGCAGCGGGCCATCCAGCTGCGCGAAGGCCGGCGGCCCAAGACTGACGACACCCTGGCCGCCTTCAACTTCACCGACCCGGTGCAGACCGTGTTCATGAACCCAGAGGTCATCGTCCCCGGGCCGGGGGATGAAGTGGTCAGCAGGAAAGGGGCCGTCCTGGACCGGGAGGCCTATGAGACCATGCGCGACGAGTTCTATGCTCTCAGGGGCTGGGATATGGCTTCCGGGTGTCAGAAAAGGACCACCTTAGAAGAACTCGGGCTGGGAGATGTTGCCAATGATCTGGCATTGATCGGCGGGGATGGCTATGTTCGGGAGTAAGCACTGGCTGGGATGTTGTGACAAGTCAATCAGGATGCACAGGTCTATAAGAGGATTCATCGTAACAAGCGGTACTCGATTAATTCTTGCAAAGACCTTCTGTCATTTCATTTAGCTTTTCTTGCAAACAGAAAAAGGCCAGAGAAGCCTATCAAAAATTAGCACGTAAACTCCAGATAGGTCGAGAGAAGAGCCGCCGCTGCCGCCCCCAGAGGGATCAGCAGGGTTCCTGCCGCCGAGATCGCGGAGGCTGGCCTCGGATCGGCCTGCCTGTCCACGTCCTCCGGCATCCCGGCAAAGAGGACCGCCTTGCGGGGATTCTTACGATCGTAAAGCACTGTTCTGCGGTCGCCAAGGGCAACCCGATCGGTGTAGTACGGCCGATCCTCAAGCACATTCCGGCGACCCGCCGAATCGAAGAACTCCCAGAACACCTGATACCACTCGTGGCCGTGACGGGTCCGCGACAGGAGGACTTTGTCCACCGCTTCCGCCGTGGCCGGTTCTCCTTGTTTCAAAAGATGGTACCAGCGCAGACGCTTTTTCGTCATGGAGAAGACCGAAGCGACCGCCACCAGCGTGATGCCTAGAACGATGACCAGGGGCACGGATCCGCCGCCAAGACGCAGCTCAGGGGACATGTCCGGGATACGGGACACACAGGGACGGCTGGCCAGATACTCCACGGCCACCTCGCTTCCGGCCGTAAGGGGGCTCTTCCCCGCCAGGGACTCCGCCACATAGGCCCGGCCCCCGATCTCATAGTTATAGACGTACCGGTAAATCGACTCCCCCTGTCCATGGAGGAGACCGGACGAGCCGACCACGGCGTCGGTGAATATCGTCTCCTGCCGCTCGATCAGAGTGCCGGAGGCGGTGCCGGTCTCGCCTTGATCCAGCAGGATCGAGGATGAATCGAGGCCAAATCCGAATAGAAAACTGACGCACAGGCCTAAAAACAGCCAGCTCACCTGGCAGCGAAGCCCACCGAACAGGCCATGCAAAGCCGTATCCAGCGGAACCGGCCGCGGTGGTTGTGGATAATGGCTCATGACTCTCCCTATAAGGCAACGAGCAAGGCTTCCCGGCCCCGTTTAAAAAATGCTGTATCCCAGAACACGCCAGCGGTCGCCAACGCCTTTGATCACGGATATCGCCTCGCTCACGGGGCCTTTGTTCGCAAAGGTCGATTCGTACTGAACGATAACATACTCACCGATTTCATGATCCGAGGCCCGGGTGACCGAGGTCCGTGTCCGCTGCGAGAGGCTGCCCAGGGGAGTCCTGAAGTCTTCCAGTTCCTGAATCCATTGTTCTTGCGCCAGGTCCTGCCGTAGAACAGGCGACAAATCATGCCAAGAAGCGGCATAACTGCCGCCGTCAACGATCCGCAACCAGTCCTGCACGAAAGACAGGGCCGCCTCCGGCGGTTCATTGTTGTCCTCTGCCTGTACACCGGACAGACCACAGAAGATGACGAACATCAGTATCACGGACCATTGAATGATTGCTTTCATGAAACTCCTTCATTTATGTAATAATTCAAGTATCAGAGATCCCGGTAAATGACTTTTTTGTTCATTAAGAATCATGCACCCTCTATGGGCACAAATTTTCTATTTCGTATCTTATTGAGATGAAATGATAACTTGACTTTCAGGCGACCAATCAGCGTTATCTCTTGTTCATTGAGCTTGTGGCAGAGTTTGTCGGCTGCTTTGCGATACTTCTTGTTATCGATCCCATCGAGGATCACGACCAGGGAGTCTCCGATGAGCTTGATAAGACCGGATCTTCGAGTGATCATCCCGAGTATTTGCTTTATGTCCCGGGGATCGTCATAGCAGTCCCGGAAGATCTCCACCAACCGCTCCCGGGAATGGAAGGCCAGACACTGCATGAGATCATAGAGCTTTTTCTTCTCCAGATCACAGCGGTTCATGGCTCTTCCCTTGAGCAGCTCCAGGATTGAGATCTTATCCGGGAGTTGACTGAGCCTGGTTTCAAAACGCTGAAGCTCGGTTTCTTTTTCCGTCTTCTCCTGCTCAAGCTTGATGATCTTTTTTTCGATTCGCTTGTCCTGCCGGTCGCCGAGTTTATACTTCCGGAGATCGATCTCGCAGGATTCGGTGAGAAAGAACAAGGGCCTGCCCTGTAAGTCGGTGACCGCATAAATCTCGTTGCCCTTCAAGGGCATGCGACGCACCGTATAGTAGCCCTTGGCAATGACATGCAGACCGTAGTAGGGCAGAAAGTGCCCGTCTATAAAAAAGACTTCCTTTTCGATGCGCTCTTTTTCAAGGAGGTTGCGGGCAAAATACTCAATCAGCTGCGGGCTTTTCTCCTGTGAGGCCAGCCGGCCGAACAGTCCTTGCAGGGTCTCTTTCTCCGGTGCACGGGGCTGACCGATCAGCAGGCCCGGGTCACCAGCATTGGCCAGCTTCAAGGATTCAATCGAGGGAAAGCCCAGGTTGATGCTGTGAAAGATCGTCCCCAGGGTATCGAGAGCTTGATAGCGGCTGCCGAATTGATACGGATAACAGGAGAGGAGTTCCTTAAACCCGATTTCCTGGAGAAAGAGATGGTGCATAAGCTCTCCGGCAAAGGAGATCCGGGCACCGTGTTGCAGTTCTTCAATGAATTGCTCTTCAGTCTTGGTCTTGGCCTCAGGGGGCTTAGTCTCGGCTAACTCCTCCTGTTTTTGTTTGAGTTCCGGATCGAGTTCCAAAGGAAGCTTGAGCTGTTGTTCAGGGCTATGCTCTTTGGCTATTTCTTCGGCGACCTTGGCCATATCCAGGAGCTCTTGTTTGCTGGTCGATTTGGGTTTTGGAGGTTTGTGCTTGATTCGTATTCGAGCCACAGCATTCCTGGAGACCTCCATGTTCAAGTCTTTAGCGGCCTGATTGGCGATTTTCTGATCCGACCAGTCCGGATGTTTTTCCTAGAGTTTCTTATATATCCCTGGATTTCGTTTATATATTTGACAGGCTCTTTTCTGCCCCGGTTTTCGAGGAACACCGCCTCCAGACCCAGAATTTCTTTTGTTTTCACGAGGTCGGCGACGGTATTTCGGTGGAAGCCGCAGATTTCGCCGGCAATGGTTTTGGTGTAAAATCCGAGTTCGACGAGCTGAATGGCAGCCTGTCTTCTTTCAGCGTTTTCGTCGGCATCGAAGCGGGTCACGGGCATGGCGTTTAAGAAGACGGTTACAATGTGCCTTCCTTTGTGGTCGTACTCGGAGCCGACGAGAAAATTTTCGATTTTCCGGCATGTTGGACTCATGCCGGAAAGATAACAAAAACATTTTGAAAAATCAAGTCATTCTGACTGGATTCCGGCCTCCGCCGGAATGACGGATTCGTACCCCTTTCTACTGGATTCCGGCTCCTGGATCGGGGTTCGGGACAAGCTTCGCCAAAATGACGAAATTGACCCTGAGAACGGGACAAGATTGTTCTTTTTCCTCATTTCCAGCCCTTCAAACCCATAAGTACGCAAAAAGCGGATGAACCATATTTGTCCGCCGGAGCATAGGTTTCTCTATCTCTTGTTCTCTGCATGGACCCGGCGCAGTCGCTCCTCTAATGCAGTGTAACGCTTCCTGGTCTTAGCGTTGTTCACCCCGATGGCCAGGGCCTTTTTGGTGCCGATCATTACCACCAGGTTCCGGCCCCGGGTGAGGCCGGTGTAGATCAGATTGCGCTGGAGCATAATAAAGTGCTGGGTCAGAATGGGCATGACCACGGCCGGGTAGTCCGAGCCCTGGGCCTTGTGGATGCTCACGGCATAGGCCAGTACTAGCTCGTCCAGGTCGGCGTATTCATAGGCAACGACCCGGTCCTCGAAGCGGATTTTGAGCTCCTGCAGCTCGCTGTCCAGCTTGACGATGCTGCCGATGTCCCCGTTGTAAACGTCCTTGTCGTAGTTGTTCTTGATCTGCATGACCTTGTCCCCGCAGCGAAAGGTCCTGCCCCCGCGGGAGATCTCCGAACCTGTAGGGTTGAGCCTGGCCTGGAGCACGCTGTTCAGGTTCGAGACACCGACTATCCCTTTGTTCATGGGGGAGAGGACCTGGATGTCCCGGACCTGGTGCAGCCGGAAGCGCTTGGGGATGCGGTCCGTGACCATATAGGCGATCTTCTCCAGGACCTGTTCCGGATCCTCCTCATTCATGAAAAAGAAATCGTCCAGCTTGTCCTGCCTCGGCCTGAGACGGGGGAAGCTGCCCTGGTTGATGAGGTGGGCGTTGACGATGATCGAGCTCTCCCTGGCCTGCCGGAAGATCTCGGTCAGCTCGACCACGGGCACGGCCCCGGAGGCGATGATGTCCTTGAGGCAATTGCCCGCCCCGACCGAGGGAAGCTGGTTGACGTCCCCGACCAGAATCAGGGTCGTGTCCATGCGCACGGCCTTGAGCAGGTGGTGCATGAGCACGGTGTCCACCATGCTCGTCTCGTCGATGATGAGCAGATCCGAGTTCAGAGGGTGTTGCTCGTTCTTCTTGAAGCCGCCTTTTCTGAAATCGAACTCCAGGAGGCGGTGGATGGTCCTGGCCCTGCAACCGGTGGCCTCCTGCATGCGCTTGGCGGCCCGGCCCGTGGGAGCGGCCAGAAGGATCCTGGAGCCGAGCCGCCCGATGATCTTCAAGACGGCGTCTAACAGGAAGCTCTTGCCGGTCCCGGGGCCGCCGGTGATGACCAGGACCTTGTCCTGGAGGGCCTTTTTGACCGCCTCGGCCTGCTTTTCGGCCAGCCGCATGGAGTGGGTCTGCTGCACCCAGGCCAGGGCCTTGTCCACATCCACGGCCCGGATGGACTTGGGGGAGTTGATGAGTCTTTGCAGCTTCCGGGCGATGCTGGTCTCGGAAAAATGATATTTGGCCAGAAAAACGGCCCGGTGCGACTCGCCCTCATCAGAGCCCAACTCTTCGACAACGGTGTCCCGCTCCGCGGCCAGGGTTTCAAGGCCCTGTTCGACGAGTTCTACCGGGACCTCCAGGACTTCAGCGCATTTGACTCTGAGCTGGTCTTCGGGAAAGTATACGTGGCCCTCATCTGCAAGCTGATTGAGGACGTAGAGAATACCGGCTCTGACCCTGAACTGAGACTCTTTGGAGAAGCCGATTTTCTGGGCGATGCGATCGGCGGTCAGAAAGCCGATGCCGAAGATGTCCGTGGCCAGCCGGTAGGGATTGTCGCTGACCACCTTGATGGCCTCTTGACCGTAGGTCTTGAATATTTTGGCGGCATAGGTGGCCGAGACGCCGTGGCTCTGCAGAAAGAGCATGACCTCCCGGATCTCCTTTTGCTCCTGCCAGGCCCTTTGGATCATCTCGATGCGTTTTGCTCCGATTCCTTCGATCTCCAGGAGCCGTTTTGTGTCGGACTCGATGATCTCCAGGGTTTCGTCCTGAAACCGGGCCACGATGCGCTTGGCCATGACCGGACCGATGCCCTTGATCAGTCCCGAGGCCAGATACTTCTGGATTCCAGCCGCGGTGGCCGGGGTGCTGCACTTGCAGAAAACCGCCTGGAACTGCTCACCGAACTTGGGGTGGTTGCCCCATTCCCCCCTCAGCTGCAGGACCTGCCCGGCCAGGGGGGCGGTGATGTTCCCGACCACGGTCACCAGATCGCGGCGGCCTCTGACCTTGAGCTTGGCCACGGTGAAGCCGTTGTCCTCGTTGCTGTAGGTCACCCGCTCGATCTGGCCCTGGAGGTAGTCAAGCTTTTGCTTTGTGGTCATATTCTTGTGCGATAAGAATTCAGAGGTCCGCCCACGGATCACACGGATGCTCAAGAGGAATCAAAACGATTAATTGCCTCACGGCGAATAGACTTGTGGTATGTTGTTAAGGCGTAATTTCCGCCTTGTTGTTTTGATCATTTCTCCCTCTTCTCCAGTCTGCGTCTGCAGCAAGAGCTGGAAGAGCCCGGTGTACCAGGAAGCGGCCGCTTCCAGGGAGTTCTCCGATTCAGGCTCCTGCCTCTGCCTGTGGATCGCGGCCAGGAAGATGACTCGCTCCACCCGGACGCCCCGGGCTATTTTTTGCTGATAGTCCTGTTTGCCCCTGGTCGAGAACCTGGCGATGGGTTTGCCTTTATACATGATGAACAGGTTTTCACCCTGTTCCAGGATGGTCAGGTCCTTCGAATCGCCGGGCTCCATCTCTGTAAGGGCCGCCTGGGCCTGCTCGATGACCGCTGGGTAGGCGGGAAAGGAGATGACCAGGTCGGACAGACCCAGCTCCCAGAGCTCGGTGCGGCAGGCCCGCGATTCCCCGGGGGACAGTTCAGGGCTTTCGTGGCGGACCCTGACCCGGCCGTCCGCTTGGAGTTCATCGACAAAGGGGTTCCATCCGTCCTCCCGGGACAGGCAGATCAGCCTGTCCCGGGCCCGGGTCATGGCTACGTAGTAGAGCCGGCGCTCCTCCTCCAGGGAAGCGTTGGAAACCGGCTGGCCCGCGACTATGACCACCGGAAACTCCAGGCCCTTGACCCCGTGCATGGTGGACACGGGCAGGCTGTCTTGTTGAAACAGCCAGCTCTGGCGGGCTTCTCTGGAAAAGTCATGGACGAAATGGATAAAATGCCTGACCGGCAGGCGGCTTCCGGAGGTCTCCGCCAGGTAGTGGGCAAGGGTTTGTTGAAAGTGCACGATCCAGTGGTTGTCCTGGCGAAAGCCGGAGTCCGCCAGCAAGGATTCTATCAGCTTCTCCAGGCTCTGTCCGCTGACCGACTGCCTGGGGCAATGCTCCAGCAGATTGATGAGCATCCGAAACTCCCTGGTCTGGGTCAGGCTGAAGCCCCTGTTCCGCACGGCGCAGGTCTTTAAGCCCATCTGTCTGGCCAGGACCTGCAGGGGGGCGATGTCCCGGTTGGTCCTGCAGAGGAGGCAGATGTCCCCGGGCGTGAGGTCCGGGTTTTCATATAGAATGTTTTGGGCCGTGGACAGGGCGGATTTGAACATTTTGGCCTGATTCGGGCAGTGGATTACCGTCACCGGTGCCTCTGGAGCACGTTCCGACGATACCGGGACAATGGGGTATTCGGTCTTCATCCGATCCTGGTTGTTGGCGATGAGGGTGTTGGCCGCCCGGATGATCCCGGGCCGGCTGCGGTAATTCGAGGTCAGGTAGATGGTCCGGCTCTGATAGTCCTTGGCAAAGCGTCGGATGAAGCGGACATTGGCCCCGTCCCAGGCATAGATGTTCTGGTCGTCGTCCCCCACGGCCATGAGCAGCGGCCTGTGCCCGGTCTCTGCTTCGTTGCGCCCGGCCAGGAGGCAGAGAAAGCGGTACTCCAGCTCGTTGATGTCCTGATACTCGTCCACCAGGATATGACGCACCCCGGCCAGGAGCCGGTCACGCCAGTGACTTAATTCCCTGTCCATTTCGGCTTCGTCTTCCAGCATCCGGACGGCCTCCTGGAGGATGTCTGTAAAAACAGCAGAGTCTGAGTCCACTTGGCGTCCGGCCAGGGAGCGCCCGGTCAGGGCCATGGCCAGGCTGTGGTAGGTGTGCACCCGGACCGGGGCGGCGTCCCGGCCGATGAGCCGTTTGAGCCTGGTCTTCAGCTCGGTTACGGCGCTGCGGTTGAAGGCCAGGGCCAGGATGCGGGACGGACTCACCCGCTTGATTCGCACCAGGTAGGCGATGCGGTGGACGATGGTACGGGTCTTGCCTGAGCCCGGACCGGCCAGGATGAGCAGGTTCCGGTTCTGGCCCGCGGTCACGGCCTGCTCCTGAACCGGATTCTTGAGGGCGGTGACGATGGCCTGGTGGGACTCCAGGGTGGTCGGCAGCTCGAGCAGCTCCTCCTCGCCCTGGAAGTAGCTCTGCAGAAAGGCGTCCCGTTGTTTCTGGAAGTACTCCCGGACCATGAGCAGGGACTTCTTGATGGTTTCCAGGCCCAGATGGGCGTAGCGGCCCATGATGTGGACCTG
>JAIPDR010000128.1 GCA_021737615.1 Desulfohalobiaceae bacterium
CAAGGCCGTCAGTGAAGAGCACGAGACCGTGCTCAGGAAACTCGGGGTGGAGGAGGTTGTCTTTCCGGAGCGATTCGCGGCCCAGGAACTGGCCCGCAAACTGGTCATCCCCGGTGTTGTGGATTACCTTTCCCTGTCCGAGGGGGTCATGGTCAGGGAAATGGAGGTCAGGGACTGGGCCGGGAAGAGCCTGCGCCAACTCGATCTGCCCAATGTCTCCGGGCTGCAGGTCATAGCGGTCAAGCCTCCCGGAAAGCGGCAGTTCGACTTCGTGCCCAAGGCGGACAGGGTCCTGCGCAGCCGGGATATTTTGCTCCTTCTGGGTCACGAGGAGGAATTGTCGAAGCTCAAGGCCTGATTTCGCGGTCTCCGCAGGCGCTTATTTCCGCCAGAACCCGGGAAAGAGCAGGATGATCACCGTGTAGATCTCCAGCCTTCCCAGGAGCATGCAGAAGGTGAGCAGCCACTTGCCCGGGATCGGTATCCCGGCGTAGTTGTCGGCCGGCCCCACCTGCCCCAGCCCGGGGCCGATGTTGCTGATACAGGCAATCACCGCGGCGATGGAGGTCAAGACGTCCACCCCCAGGGCGGACAGGCCGACGATCGCAAGGCAGGCCAGCAAAAGATAGAGGATGAAATAGCCCCAGATTCCGGAAATGACGTCTTCGGAAAGGGGCCTGCCCCCGAATTTCAAAGAGATAACCGCCCTGGGGTGGACCAGGCGCGTCAATTCCCGGCCGGCCTGCTTCAAGAGGACCATGATCCGCATGCACTTTATGCCCCCGCCGGTCGAGCCGGCACAGCCCCCCATAAACATGGCAAAGAAAAGGAGTATCTGGGTTAGCGGTGCCCAGAGTTCGAAGTCGGCCGTGGCGTATCCTGTGGTGGTGGTGATGGAGACCGCCTGAAAGATGCTGTATCTGAAGGCTTCCCCCAGGCCCTGATAGTTCTGCCCCCAGACCGTAAAGCTTATGATCGCGGTCACGATCAGGATAAAGAGGGCGAAAAACCTGAATTCCGGGTCCTGCCCGAAAACCCGCAAGCGTCCCTGGAGCATTTTAAAGTGCAGGGCGAAATTGACCCCGGCGATGAACATGAACAGGGTGATGACCATCTGGATATAGGGGCTGGTATAGTGTCCGATGGAGGCGTTCTTGGTGGAGAAGCCGCCGGTGGCCATGGTCCCGAAGGTGTGGCAGATCGAATCGAAAAGGTTCATCCCTCCCAGCCAGAGCAGGGCGATTTCCAGGGCAGAGAACAGGACATAGACCTTCCAGAGCAAAAGGGCGGTGTCTTTGATCCGGGGCCGCAGCTTGTCCGGGGTCGGACCGGGTACTTCCGCCTTGTAGAGCTGCATGCCCCCCACCCCCAGAAGGGGCAGGATGGCCAGGGAGAGCAGGATAATGCCCATGCCCCCCAGCCAGTGGGTCAGACTGCGCCACAAGAGAAGGCTCCGGGGCAGGGCCTCGATATTGGTCAGAATCGAAGCCCCTGTGGTCGTGAATCCGGAAAAGGTCTCGAAGACGCTGTCCGTAAAACCGGCGAAAGAACCGCTCAGGTAAAAGGGGAGCGCACCGAACAGGCCGCACCCTATCCAGCCCAGGGCGACCACGGCCATGCCCTCTCTATGGCTCATCCTGTCCACACGCTGCCGCCGGAAGGGCACATAGAGCAGCAGGCCCAGGCCCGTGCTGAGGGCGATAGACAGCAGGAAAACCGGCCCCAGGCCGTCCTGGGAATACAGGGACCAGGCCAGGGGGACTAGCATGCTCAAGCCGCTGAAACAGATGATGATCCCCAAGATCCGGAGGGTGTAGCGCCAATGCATCTTCAGCCCTTTTGCTTCCTGGTCAGCATTTTCTCCACCGCGGCGATTTTCTTTCTGGTCACCAGGATCATGGCCTTATCCTTGGGCCTGAGAGTGCTCTGGCCGGAGGGAATGATGATTTCCTCTCCGCGAATCAGGCAGATAACGATGGCCCCTTTGGGAAAATCCAGCTCCTTGAGGGTCTTGTCGGCGATGGCCGAATCCTCTTCTATACTGACCTCCATCACTTCGGCCTCTTCTTTGATGGAAATAGTTGAAATTACGGTTCCCTGGCGCACGTAGCGCAAAATGCTGTTGGCCGTGGCCAGCCTGGGGCTGACGATGTTCTCCAGGCCAAGGGCCTGCATCAGGGGGAGGTAGGAGAACTTGTTGATCCGGGTGACCGTGTTTTTTCCGCCCAGGCTCTTGGCCAGCAGGGAGCTGAGGATGTTGTTCTCCTCGTCTCCGGTCAGGCTGATGACCACATCCATGTCCTTGATGTTCTCTTCCTGCAGAAGATCCCGATCCCTGCCGTCGCCGTGCAGGACGATGGCCCCGGACAAATTTTCAGCCAGAAAGTCACACCGCTCCCGGTTCAAGTCCACGATTTTCAAGGTGGTCCCTTTGCGTTTTTCAAGGGATTTTGCCAGCTTGAACCCTATTTTGCCTCCGCCGATGATCATGACCTTGTTCTGAAAGCCGGAGCTGACGCCGAAAGTTTTCAAGATGCCGGCCAGGTCTTTCTCAGAGCAGACGAAATACATCATGTCCCCGGGACGCAGGCTGTCGGATCCCTTGGGGATGATCAGTCTGTCTTCTCTGATAATGGCGGCCACGATAAAATCGTCGACTCCGACCGAGGCCTTGAGCCGGCTCATATCCATCCCGGAGAAATAATTGGCTTTCCAGATCCTAATGGCGGCCATCTGGACCTTGACATTGGAAAACTGGCTGATTTCAACGGCCCCCGGGGCGTTCAGCAGCCTCTCGATAGCCGCGACCACCTCGTCTTCGGGATTGACCACGATGTCGATCTTCAGGGATCGGGCCAGGATATCCCTGTAGCTGCTGTAATCAGGGTTCCTGACCCGGGCTACCCGGGTCAGGTCCGGGGCCAGGATGTTGCTGAAGGTGCAGGCGATGAGGTTGACCTCGTCGCTGTCGGTCACGGCCATGAGCATGTCGGCCGTCTTTATTCCGGCGGCTTCCAGGACCTGCGGCGAGCTGCCCGATCCGCAGATGGTCTCCACATCCAGGCGATCGGCCAGCCTGTCCAGGACGCCTTGGTCCCTGTCGATAAAGACCACTTCCTTTTCTTCGGCCACCAGCCTGTCCGCGATATGAAATCCGACCTCGCCCGCCCCGATGATGATGATCCGCATGGCTTTCTCCTGAATCAGGATATCTTGCGCTTCTTCTGTGACACTGCAGGGATAGGCAAGGGGGTGGGTTTTGTCAAGGCCTGCTGAAGAGGGTCAATCCTGCCAGTGAACGATTAAAGGCGATTGGGTGACAGCCGGACGCCCCGGCGTGGTTTTGCCTCATTCGAGAAGAGATGAGCCGTGCATAGTCTCGAAGCCAGTGACGCCGGTGATTCCGGGCGGTTTTAATTTACAGCACCTTCAAATTAGGGGACACGATCTTCACAGATCGCGTCAAACCGATCTGTGAAGAGGAAAAATGCTTCAATCGCGCAGGGGGGACGACCATGTCTGGCCAGTACGTATCAAACAACTAATTAGTGTCTGAACGAAAACGGTGATTGGACGTAAACTTGCCCAGATAAGAGGAACAATAAATTTTGAAACCGCAGTGTATTCCAATACATGAGGATTTCAAAATTTTGCAGTGACGAAGTAGATGGGTGAGTTTTCGTCCAAGCACTAATTAATCCGAGGCCGGGAAGGTGATGGTGAAGGTGGCCCCGGGCCGGGAATCCACTTCGATCCGGCCGCCCATCTCTTCGACCAGTCCGTAGACCACGGCCAGACCGAGACCTGTCCCCTGGCCCACGTCCTTGGTGGTGAAAAAAGGATCGAAAATCCGGCTGAGGTGATCTTCTCTGATGCCCGGACCGCTGTCCTGAATGGTCAGGATCAGTTCATGGCTGCTGTGATCATATCTCGTTTTGAACAGGATCCAGCCCTCTGTCTCCACCGCATCCAGTCCATTGAGAATGAGATTGCTGAAGACCTGCTCCAGGGAGCCGGGGTCGCCGGCAAATGCCGGCAGATCCTCCTGGAGGTCGGTCTTCAGGTTGACCTTCTTCTTCTCGGCCTGGACCTGGAAGAAATCCACGAACTTCTGGATCTGCCTGTTCAGGTCGCAGCGGATCTTCTCCGGACGCCGGGGGCGGGCGAAATCGAGGAGTTCCTGGACAGTGGATTGGGCCCGCTTGGTCTGCCGTTCGATGACCTGGAGGTCCTCAGAGTGTTTTCCCTCCGGGAGTTCGTTCTTGAGCAGGTTGATGTAACACTGGATCGTGCCCAGGGGGTTGTTGATTTCATGAGCCAGGCCGGAAGCAAGCTTGCCCACGGAGCTGAGTTTCTCAGCCCGTTGCATGCGGGCGGCCAGGAGCTTTTCCATGGTGGTCTCCCGAATGGAACAGACGACCTGATTCCCTTTTTCCCGGCCGACATCCGGGAGCGGATAGAGGCTGAGCTGGAAGAATCTCTTGCCCTGAAAGGAGACCTCCTTGGACCAGGGCTGTTTCTTGCGGATGGTTTCCGCAATCGCGCTTTGCTCATGGCTGTCGGATTGATTCAGGCCCAAAGCCTGCTCATAGGTTTTTTTCAGTTCCGGCTGCTCTTCGGTTTGGAAGATCGATCTGGCCCCCTGATTGGCCAGAACGATGCCTGAGCCTTTGTCCAGGAGCATTACCGGATCGGAAATGCCCTGAAACACGGAATCAAGAAGGTTCTTCTGCTTGAGCAGGTTGTTCAGGGCCTGAATGTTTTCCAGGGCCACGGCCAGTTGCTCGCCAAAGGCCAGGAGAATCTGATCAGAGACAGTCAGCCGGCCGGATTTGGAATCCGGGAGGGTCAGCCCCAGGACCCCCCAGAGCTGATCCTTGGTTCGAACCGGAACAAAGGTCCAGCCGTTCTGAGAGACGATCCGTTTTTCCAGGGCGAAATCCGGAAATGAATCCGGCAGTTCCGGATAGGCGGCCCCCTTGGGGTACTGATAGACCTGATCGGAAAACTGGGTGCAGTAGTAAATGACCTGTGCGGCATTCAGCCGCCGGGCCAGAAGCTTGAGAACGGTCCGCAGCAGCTGCGCGGTATCGCCGCTTGAGCGGAGTCCGTTCAGGATGTTGATGAAGAGCTGGACATCGGCCCTGCGTTCAAAGACCTCCTGATCCAGTTCCCGGGTCCGTTCCTCGACCATGGTTTCCAGATTGTCGGCATAGTTCTTCAGCTGGGTTCTGGCCTGGGACAGATCGGTGGCCATCTGGCCCAGGCCCTGGATCATTTCGTCCACTTCCAGGTTGGCATGCCCTTTGACCAGACCAGGGGCGTAGCCCTCCGGAAAGCTGGATTCAAAGATATGTCCCAGTTTCTGGAGCTTGCCTACCACCAAGCGGCGGAAATGAAATTGCACCAGAGAGAAGAACAAAAGAAGAGCCACCAGGTATAAGAGGAGGTAGGCAATGGTTGAATCCTTGATGCTTTTCACTGTCTGCTGCAAGGGGAATCCGATGCTCACTACCCCGGCCACCTGGCCCGGTCTGTGCCCGAATCCCCCTTCAGGGCCATAACGTGCGATCAGTTCCCGGGGGGCGTCATCGGGTTTGCCGTGGCAGTGCATGCACTTTGTCTTGAAGGCCACCGGCCTGGCCGTGAAGTAGTACTTTTCCCCTTGAAAATCGACCATTTTTTCCCAGCGTTTGCGGTCTGGATGGCTTTGAAAGTGGTTGATCAGCTCTTTTTCAAAATTGTTAGGCGTACTGCCCGGGTTCCTGGGATTCAGGGCCACCCTGCGGTACCTGAAGTTCGTCTTCCCGGTGGCGGTCTCCATGATCCTCCTGGAGATATAGGAAGAGGACATGGCCTCCAGCACGAAACGTTCCTCGGGAAGCTCCTTGAACATCTTCGGCCTGAGTTCATTGCGGACATAACCTTGAACCGCATTGACCTGGTCGAGCATGGCGTTGGACCGGTCGCTGACCTCGGTGATCACGATGTTCTGGAGATGAAAGTAGAGGATTCCGGCAAAGAGTAACCCCATGACCAGAGCGGCCGCAAACAGACCGACGATGAAACGGGTCTGGAGGCTAATATGGCGAAACAGGGGCATGATTGTTCCTGGGCTCAGTGAACCCTGGTCTACGTTTTAGCGGCCAGGAAACTGGTGGCGGAGAATCGACAACCCTCTCTCCTCTTGAGTTCAGAGTGAACCATTGGCAACGCACAGTCAAGCCGGAGGGAAAAAACGGCTTTTCATGGGATTCGACATAGGTATGGAAGCTGGGTGGGGCCGGAACTTGACGCAGGCTTCAAAACCGGAGCAGGTATCAGGCCGCCCGCTGGCAGGGGACAAACCGGTTCGAGCGAGATGAAGCTCTGCGACGGGGCCGATTCCGGTTGAAAGGAATCGGGCCCCGGTGCTGTCAGTAGTCGAACTCGAGCCTGCGGTGAATGTAGTAGGGATGGTACTGGATCATCCAGTAGGGGATCGTGGAGTAGTCGAAATCCATGTTGACTGCCAGCCGTGAACCCTGGGGCGGACTGTAGGCCTTTTCAATGGCCAGGCGCAGCTTCTCGTCCAGTTCGCCCAGGCTCCTGCCGGAGACTTCGAGGCCCGTATCCCGGGCGATCCAGTTGGTTCCGTCATGAATAAAGGACATGTTGAGGGTCTGCATAGGAGTCATCCTTGGTTGTCGTGCCATGAGTGAGTTCTTTTGCTTCCTGTTCGGCGGAGCGGAAAAAGTTTCCCCGCTCCGCCTTGGTTGTCGATCTGTTAGCCCACCGTGGGCGGGACCATGCCGTGATGGAAGATCCAGGCCAGGATCCAGCCGATGGGGATGATGATGATCAGCAGGGCCAGGCCGTAGATCAGGGCCAGCCTGCCCATTCCCTCCTCGGAGAGTTTCCTGAAGTCCGTGACCAGGCCGATGCTGGTGAAGGTCAGCATGAAGAAGAACTTTCTAAGCGGTCCTTCGACCGGATGGATGCCGAAATCCATGCTTTCGGCCGGCATTACGGTCAAGCCGATGAACATGACCGCAAACCAGGCCACGAAGTAGCCTAGAACAAACTTGGGGAACCTCCACCAGATCTCCATCTTTTGGACCCGCTCTCCAGGACGCTTCTCCACATAGTACAACCAGAGCATGGCCAGGACAAGGGCCCAGACCCCGATGAACATATCGATCCAGATCTTGGTCATGACCGATGAAGCCGTGATCCAGCCTTCCTCCCACTGGACGCCCAGTTCTTCCATGGCCCGGGTGCGCATCAGCTGATCGGTGATGGCTCCGGCTGCGGCGTCCGCACCGTCGGTCTTGACGGTCAGGCCCAGGCTGGCCCCGGCTGACATGGGTTCATTGAACCACGGTGTATAGGTCAAAACCGGGGGCAGGATGATCAGCTCGATCAAGGCATAGACCACGATGATCCCGGAAACCATGACCGGGACGATGGGTCTGGCCCGAATGGCCCCACCGGTGGCGATGGCTGCGGAGACGCCGCAGATGGAGATGCCGGAGGCCAGGGTGGCCGCCCATTCCCTGGAGACTTTGAAGCCTTTTCTGGCCAGGGTGTAGACCAGCGGCCAGAAGAGCAGATAGGCCGCGATGGTGGCGCACATGCCGCTGATCAGCAGCTCCATGGCAAAACCGGTGGCATCGATGGCCTTCATGCCCAGTTTGGTGCCCAGGCAGACAATGGCGATCTTGATGAACCATTCCGGACGGGCTGCCTGGCGCATGAACTCGCGAAAGTTCCTGGGGAAGAGGTTGCCGATGATCAAACCCACGAGCAGGGCCACGATATAATGGGCGCCGCCTATGGAGAGGCTCCAATCGATTCCGTATTTCGCTCTTTCAATGGATGTAGCCTGAATGTAGGCGTTGCGGGACAGAATGAACAGGGCCGCGGTCAACCAGAAGATGACCGTGAAGGAGAGAAAGTATCGTTTGACGTCCATCTTCATGGCTTTGGCCCCGATACAGGTGGCCCCAGTGTATATGATGTAGGACAGTATGAGAGAGCTGACCCCGGACATCAGTTCGGAATGGTCCGGTCTCAAGGACTGGCCGAGATTGGACCACTTGGGAAACCAGATCATCCATCCGGTCAGATCGATACCTGTGGCCCCGGCCAGGATTCCCAGAAACACGAAGAATATTCCGATCCAGAATGCCCACCAGTCTTCGGTCAAAAACATTCCGGAAGTCCAACTGTTTTGTTCGGCCATGTCTCACCTCCTTGTCTTCAGATGTTGTTTTCGTGTAGACTCTCAGTGCAGGATGAAGAAGTTGATCAAGGCCCCCAGAACGATCAAGGCCAATACGCCGATAAGCAGAGAGTACCTGACCAGTTTGCCTTCCCATTCTTCCCAGGGTTCGGCCCCAGAAGTCGCATCCGTCGCATCCTGGCTGACATTTTGCGTTTCCTGGCTCATGAAAACACCTCCTATCGCTGTGTCTAAGGTTAAAAAATGACTCGTCGCTTGTTATACGTTCAGGACCTGTGCGCTTATTCATTTTTGTGATAAACGCTATGGGGCTAAGAGCGCACAACAAGAGACCGCACCAAAAACTGACCCATAACTGCAGAACGACCCGCAAATTGAATCCTTCTTTGCAAAACAGGTGCCGTTTTTGTCTGGAGGAGAAAAGCACCGATAATCAAGGAGATGGCTAAAAGCAGGCCTCGATTTCTGCTAAAACAAGTTAGCAGGTCTGCTAACGCTGGTCAGCGGTTTCCAGAGGTGTTTTCTTTCCAGTTCGTTTTCTGATATACCAACAGTTGAGTCCTTCACCGCTCTATTGTCAGAGGTTTTGTCTGAAGGAGATCCTGTATGAGACAATGGATACGACGAAAAGCGATATGGATTGCAGTTAGTTCGTTGATTGTCCTTTTGAACTTGTTGGTCTGTTCGACAGCCCGGGCCGAATATCAAGAGTTCCCGGACGGGTTCAGTCTGCGGTTGCCCCAGGGCTGGACACGGGTCCCGGAGGATGTCTTCCGGGAAAAGATGCAGCATCTGCAAAAGGCCTATCCCAAATCCGGATCGCTCGGCTACGACTATGCCCTGCAGCTTGAATCCAGAGACTGGTTCCAGTATCCGTATATGCTGATCAGCGTCTGGGAAGATTATAGGGTCAAGCTTTCAAAGATCCCGGAAATGAATGAAAAGTTTCAGAGAAAATTCCAGGGCAAGCAAAAAGGGGTGACCAGGAACAGGCTGGTGACCTCCAGTTATGATCCAAAGCGCCGCATCTTCCAGGCTGAATACCGTTTTGAGCTCTCCGGGAATCCCATCGTGCTCTTCAAGGGGCTCTGTTACATGAATCAGGGGGTCCTCAGTTTCAGTTACTATCTGCGGGAGGGGATGTACGGGAAATATGCCCATACGTTTGAAGAGATGATGGACAGCCTCCGTTTGTCCGCGGCGAACCTCTATCAGGCTGAATCCTCGCGGGAAGGGAGGATCAGGGACGCCGTTTTACCCTATGGGAAGATCCTCATAGCAACCGGCATCATCGCCCTGCTGATCGGCATCTACTTCTGGAGTAAACGATACAATTCCGGGAACTGACAGCCGGAGGATACGGGCAGACAGCAGTCCAGGCTTTGATGCAAAGACGGGACATAAATATGTAATAGCGACCATACCAGTCGTTGCGAAGCGTCTGAAGCAAAACCGGAAGGAAGCGGTTTTTTCAAACAAATCCGAAGTTAAGGGCGTCTGTTGACTGAGCAGATCGACCGATTTCATCAAACGGGTAGTTGAAGCATGAATGAGCAAGCAATGACTATTGTGATTGTGGATGATGAACAGGATTTTGCCCAGGGATTGGCCCGGATGGTGCAGGGTCGCTTCCGGGACCTCTCCTGCGCGGCCGTGACCACGGCAAAAGAGGCTCTGGATATGGTACAGCGAAAAAACGTGCCGGTGGTGCTCAGCGATTTGCGTATGCCAGGACAGGACGGGATGCAGCTCGTCCAGGAGGCCCTGCAGCTCGAACCCAACCTGAGCGTTATCGTCATCACCGCTTACGGCAGTATAGAAACGGCTGTTCAGGCCCTGAAAATCGGGGCCTATGACTTCATCACCAAGCCGGTGGACTATGAGCATCTCTTCCGTCTCATTCAAAAAGCCCTGGAACGCCACCATCTGATCACGGAGAACGAACGGTTGCGGCAAATGGCGCAGGCCGGCCCTGGATACAGCTCGATCATCGGAGAGTCAGAGGCAATGCTCAAGCTGAAACAGGCTCTGGCCATGGTGGCCCAGAACGACTATACCGTGCTCATTCAAGGGGAATCCGGCACCGGCAAGGAGCTGGCGGCCAGGGTTATTCATGATTTGAGCGATCGGGCCGGCCATAAGTTGGTCCTGGTCAACTGTCCGGCTATTCCGGACCACCTGCTGGAGTCCGAGCTGTTCGGCCATACCAAAGGGGCCTTCACCGGTGCCGACTACAACCGGGAAGGCTTGTTCAAGGAAGCTGACAACGGAACCATACTTCTGGACGAGATCGGGGATATCAGCCTGCCGATTCAGACCAAGCTGCTGCGGGTGCTGCAGGACCAGGAAATCAGGCCGGTGGGCTCGAACCAGTCCCAGCGGGTCAATGTGCGCATCCTGGCCACCACCAACCAGGATCTGGCCGCGAAGATCCAGGACGGGACCTTCCGCGAGGACCTCTACTACCGGCTGAATGTCTTGAATATCTATGTGCCGCCGCTGCGTGAACGGAAAGAGGACATCCCTCTCCTGGTCCACTCCCTCGTTCATTCGGTTTGCCAGGAAATGGGCATCGAGCCGAAGACGGTGACCTCCGGGGCCATGTCCTCTCTGGCGGCCGGGGAATGGCCGGGAAATGTCCGGGAACTGCTGAATTTTGTGCGCAGGATGGTGGTTTTCTGTCCGGGGCAGACCATCGGCCTGGAACAGATCCGTTTTGTGGAGAAAGGCAATCTGGGCGGCGACGGCGAAGAGGGTCTGCAGCCCTACAAAGAGGCCAAAGCCAGGGTGGTGGAAGATTTCACCCGGGCCTATGTCCAGGATGTCCTGACCAGGACGGAAGGCAATATCAGCCAGGCGGCCCGCTTGAGCGGACTGGAACGGGTCTCGTTGCAGAAGATCATGCGCAGGTTCAATATACAGGCCTGAGCCTGTCCATGTGCTGCCAGGATAGTAATTTCTGACTTCGTATCTTGAAGTCTTCTACAACTCCGGATTTTTTTGAAACAACCGTTCCCAGGCACTCACTTTTGAAAGAATGACAGCATCTCCTATGATAGTCT
>JAIPDR010000129.1 GCA_021737615.1 Desulfohalobiaceae bacterium
CAGAGCCTAAGAGTCCGGAGGGGGCAGGGATCCCCCATGAGCGAGCCTTAGAAAACCGAGAGCCGGAAGCGTTTAAGCGCAAGAGAGCCCTGTGACCGGTTCGAACTATTCCGCATTTTTAAATGAAGTTTCATATGAGGAAAGAAAAAAGTATGCAAAATCAAAGTATTAAAATCTGACACCTCGAATGAAATTTCATTTGTTTTCTAAAAAAAGCAGGCCTGCTGAAGAAAAGGGATTCTTCACTCGCAGACTCGTTCAGAATGACAAGCAAAGATAAAGGCTCAATAGTGTTGTTCCTTCGAAGACTCAGGAGGAGCTCTGAGTGAGTCCGCGAACGAAGAATCTCTCTGTCAAGGGATTGGTTATTCAATAAGTACGAAGTTTCTACCCCGATCAAACTGGCAGTTGTGGACTTAAACCTTATTTCAGACTTTGTGTCAACGTTTGAAAATTTGAAAATTTGAATTTCGTGCTTGTTTCGGATTTCGAATTTCGTGCTTCGAATTTATGTAAAAAAAACACTTGTCCAAATAATGTTCCAAATTTTAGAAAAAGGCAAAGAGCTCAAAATTTATGACGACCGTAAGTATAACTACTCGCCGACATAGTCTCCGATACGGGTCCAGCGTATCTCGGTCAAGCCCTTCCAGGACCAGTAGATCCTCCAGGCCTTGCCCACAACGTCCTTTTCGTCCACATAGCCCCAGAATCTTGAATCGTAGGACTCGTCACGATTATCGCCCATGACGAAGTACTTGTCCTCGGGGACTTGAATCGGGCCCAGGTTGTCCCTTAGTACGGGGGCGTAACTGTGGGGAGGCCACTGCTGCATGGGGAAACTGTTGCCGTTGATGTGGTCGCTGGTGTACTGGACATAGGGTTCGGTCAATTTCTTCCCGTTGCGCCAGACCTGCTTGTCTCGGATTTCAAGGGTATCGCCGGGTGTGCCGATGACCCTCTTGATAAAATCCTTGGATCTGTCCTCTGGATACTTGAAGACGATGATGTCCTGAAATTCCGGATCAGAAACAGGAATGATGGTCTTGTTTACAAAGGGCAGGTTTACTCCGTAGAGAAATTTGTTGACCAGGAGGTGGTCTCCTATCTGCAGGGTTTCCAGCATGGAGCCCGAAGGGATTTTGAAGGCCTGGACAACGAAGCTCCGGATAAAGAAGGCCAGGACGAGAGCGATCAACAGGGCCTCAGCATATTCCTTGAAGGTTTTTTTCCAGTCTGAACTCATGGTGGTCCTTCTTTAGTGATAAATTTTGGTTTTATCGACAGGGGGGCAGGCTTTATTTTTCCGACTGCAGGGCGGCCAGGAAGGCCTCCTGGGGGATCTCGATGTTCCCCATCTTTTTCATCCTCCGTTTGCCCTCTTTTTGTTTTTCCAGAAGCTTCCGCTTCCGGGTGATGTCCCCGCCGTAGCATTTCGCAGTCACATTTTTCCGAAGCGGGGGAGTCCGCTCCTTGGCAATGACCTTGTTGCCGATGCAGGCCTGGACTACGACCTCGAAGAGCTGTCTGGGGATGGCCCGTTTCAGTTTGAGGGCCAGTTCACGGCCGAGGCGGTAGGCATTTTCCCGGTGGACGATCATGGACATGGCGTCAACAGGCTCGTCGTTTATCTTGATTTCCAGTTTGGCCAGGTGGGCCGGGTAATATCCGATCAACTCATAATCCATGGAGGCATAGCCCCGGCTGAGGGATTTCAGTTTGTCAAAGAAGTCGTAGACAATTTCGGCAAAGGGCATTTCATAGGTGATGATCACCCTGGATGAGGTCAGATAACGGATGTCTTTCTGGGTGCCTCGTTTTTCTTCACAGAGCTTGAGAACTTGGCCCACATACTCGTTGGGGACATGGATTTCCATGCGGACATAGGGTTCGCTGATCTCCCTGGATTCTCCAGGGGGCATCAGGCTGGGATTGTCCAGCGCCTGCAGGGACCCGTCCGGTTTTTTCAGCTGATAGATCACGGACGGGGCGGTGGCGATCAGTTCCGCCTGAAACTCCCTCTCCAGCCGCTCCTGGATGATGTCCATATGCAGCAGGCCCAAAAAGCCGCAGCGAAAACCAAAGCCCAGGGCATGGGAGGTCTCGGGCTCGAAGGTGAAGGCGGTGTCGTTCAGCTGGAGTCTCTCCAGGGCCTTCTTCAGGGGGTCGTATTTGGCCGGCTCAGTGGGATACAAGCCGCAGAAAACCATGGGGTGGATCTTTTTGAAGCCGGGGCAGGGCGCGGCAACGGGGTTGGCGGCTGAGGTAATGGTGTCGCCGACCCTGGCCTCTTTGAGATCCTTGATGTTGGCAAACAGGTAGCCGACCTCGCCCGGTCCGATCCACTCCCTGGGGTTGGGGTCAGGGGCGAAGACGCCCAGGCTGTTGACCTCGAAGACCCTTTTGCTGAAAAACATCTGGATCTGCTGCTCTTTTTCGATAAATCCCTCAAAGACACGGAAGAGGACGACCACCCCCTGGTAGGGATCGTACCAGGCGTCAAAAATAAGGGCCTTGAGTGGGTTGTCCGGTTCATAGGCAGGAGGGGGGATATCCCGGACGATCCGCTCCAGGAGTTCGGGGACGTTTTCCCCGGTCTTGGCGCTGATTTTGAGGATGTTGGAGCAGTCGAGGCCGATGGCCTCTTCTATTTCCAGGATGACCCGTTCCGGTTCGGCCCCCGGAAGATCGGTCTTATTGAGTACGGGAATTATTTCAAGATCATGATCCAGGGCCAGGAAGACATTGGCCAGGGTCTGGGCCTCCACCCCCTGGGAGGCGTCCACCAGGAGGATGGCTCCTTCACAGGCCCCGAGGCTTCTGGAGACTTCATAGTTGAAGTCGACGTGGCCCGGGGTGTCGATCAAGTTCAAAATGTATTCCCGGCCGTCTTCTGCCTGGTAGGGGATGCGCACGGTCTGGGATTTTATGGTGATCCCCCGCTCCCGCTCCAGGTCCATCCTGTCAAGGAACTGATCCCGTTTGTCCCTGTCCGAGATCAACCCGGTCAGTTCCATGATCCTGTCGGCCAGAGTGGATTTCCCGTGATCGATGTGGGCGATGATGCTGAAGTTGCGGATTGATTTTTTCTCACGGGCCATTGTGTTCCTGCTGACGAGCGTGGTTTCGGGTTTAACGAGGGAAAAATCCTACCCTATTTTCATTGTCCTGTCTAATATCCCGTTCGAGGCCTTGAACTTTTAGTCCATAGGCCCACATGGGATATTGTGCTTCGAGGTGAAATAGGATAAAACTCTAGGCTATGGCACGGCGGTTGAAACCATGGCGGGCACTGATCCCCTTCGAACCGGCCCGTGGTCCGGGATGAGAAAATGAGACCGGATTCTCCCCTGGGAATTATTGCCGGCGAAGGCGGCTTCCCCTATCTGGTGGCTGACGGAGCCAGGATGCAAAAGCGCAGGACCGTGGCTGTGGGCTTCAAAGGGCATACGGACTCCGGTTTGGGCTTCCATGTGGACGCCATCACCTGGCTGCGGATCGGTCAGCTCGGCAGGCTGCTTTCCTTTTTCAAGAGCCATGGCGTTCAGGAGGTCGTCTTTGCCGGGGCCATTAACAAGCCCAAGGCCCTGGGCATGCGTCCCGATCTGAAGGCGACCAGGTTTTTGTTCCAAAACAGAAGCAAGAATGACAACGCTTTGCTCAGTGCCTTGATCCGGCTGCTGGAAGAGGAAGGCTTCAGGGTGGTCTCTCCGAGCGGATTGGCCTCCGGGCTGAGGATGCCGGCCGGGGTCCTGACGATCAGAAAGCCGACCAGGCAGGAGCTTTCGGATATCTGTTTTGGCTGGCCGCTGGTGAAGCAGCTCGGAAGCTTGGATATCGGGCAGTGTCTTGTCGTTCGTCAGGGCATGGTCGTGGCCGTTGAAGCCATGGAAGGGACGAACAGAACCATTCTCCGGGCAGGGGAGCTGGCCGGGAAAGGGTGTGTGGTGCTCAAGGCCTTCAAGCCCGGACAGGAGGAGCATGTTGACCAGCCGTCGGTTGGCCTGGAGACCGTCAGGACCATGATCAGGGCCGAAGCCGCCTGTCTGGCGGTCGAGACCGGAAAGAGCCTCTTTTTTGACAGGGAGCAGGCCCTGGCTCTGGCTGACAGGGAGAATATCTGTGTTCTCGGCTGTGATCAAGATGGCGGATTCGATTTCGGGGACTGATATTCTTAGTTGACAATTCCCGGGGACTGGCATTAGGTTTTCGAGTGTCATGACCGCAGGAGCAGCTGCCTCAAAAGCCTGTTTCAGCAAAAGAGAGAACCGGGTAGCGCGCATAACTGTGATGAGTCTGAACAGAAGAGTTTATTTCAATACAGAGAGACGGTATGGGAAGATTATTTGACAGCCTTTTGGGGTATTTTTCCAGCGACTTGGCAATAGATCTGGGCACGGCGAACACCTGCGTCTATGTCAAGGGCAGGGGCGTGGTCATGAACGAGCCCTCGGTGGTGGCGGTGAAGAAGGACAGGAAAGGTGTGAACCGGGTTTTGGCCGTCGGCAATGAAGCCAAACGGATGCTGGGAAGGACTCCGGGCAATATCGTGGCCATCAGGCCGATGAAGGACGGAGTCATCGCCGACTTTGAGGTGACCGAATCGATGCTGCGCTACTTCATCACCCAGGTCCATAACAGCCGGCGGCTGGTTCGGCCCAGGATCATTATCTGCGTGCCAACCGGGATTACCCAGGTCGAAAAAAGGGCGGTCAAAGAGTCGGCCCAAAGCGCAGGAGCCAGAGAGGTATACCTGATAGAAGAACCGATGGCCGCGGCCATTGGCGCCGATCTGCCCATTACTGAACCGACCTCGAATATGATTGTGGATATCGGGGGAGGTACCACGGAAGTGGCGGTCATTTCTCTGGCCGGAATCGTCTATTGCCAGTCGGTCCGCGTTGGCGGGGACAAGATGGACGAGTCGATCATGCATTATATCAAGCGAAAGTATAATCTGGCCATCGGCCTGGGCAACGCGGAAATCATCAAGCATAAAATCGGTTCAGCCTATGCCGGAAATCATGACCAGGATGAGTATGAGGTCAAAGGCAGGGATCTTGTCAGCGGTATCCCGAAATATTTGAAGATTACCTCCGGGGAGATCCGTGAAGCGATTGCCGAAGAGGTGGAGTCCATCGTGCACGCGGTCCATATCGCCCTGGAACAGACTCCGCCCGAGCTGGCGGCTGATGTGGTGGATCGGGGAATCGTCCTGTCGGGGGGAGGGTCTCTCTTAAAGGGCTTGGATAAACTGATCAGGGAAGAAACCTCCCTGCCCATCGTCTTGGTGGATGATCCCCTGTCTTCAGTGGTCATTGGTTCAGGCAGGGTCTTAGACAACCTGGATATTTTAAAAGATGTGACCATAGACTGATTTGTTTCGACTGAAATTCAAATATATTTTCTTTGCCTTTCTGCTTCCTTTATTCCTCTACCTCGGTCTTTATACCTGGAACTCGAGAACAGCCGCTCTGGACAGATTCGCGGCCTATACCGGTATGGAGTTCGCCGGTCTGATCCTTGCCCCTGGCAAATGGGCGGCGGCCCGGACCAGGGTCCTCTGGAACAGGTATTTTTTCCTGGTGGGAACTGCCGAGGAAAACGAACGCTTGCGCGAAAAAATCGACCGTTTGAAACTGGAGAGGATCAGGCTCAGGGAGAAGGCCTCGGAGTTGAAGAGGGTTCAATCGCTGCTTCAGTTTTCGCCGCCCGATGACTGGGACTATGAGGGGGCCAGGGTTATTGCCCGCAGGTTGGGTCCAAACGCGGCCCTGGGGACAATTTTCATCAACAAGGGATCCCGCGACGGGGTTCATCGTGATCAACCAGTCCTCACCCCCGAAGGGGTGGTAGGCCGGATCTACAAGGCGGCGCCTCACTTCGCCTCGGTCTTGTTGCTGACCGATCCAAACAGCCACATTCCGGTCCTTGGTCAAAACAGCCGGACCAACGGCATCACTGAAGGCCAGGGGCGGGGCGAATCCATTCAGGTCCGCCATGTGCCGAGAAATGCCTTGTTGTTTTCACGGGAATTGCTGGTCACATCAGGTCTGGCGGATATCTACCCCAAGGGGTTGCCGGTGGCCAGAATCAAGGATATCGAGCTCTCGGAGCTATCCTTGTTTAAAAAGGTCGTCTCCGAGCCTTTGGTGAATTCGGACCGCCTCGAAGAAGTCCTGGTCCTTAAAAGAAATGAACATTCGGATCCTCTGCCTTTGACATCCGATGAATCCAGGATCCTGGAATAAACAAGGCCGGGAAAGGCCAGTCGGTCGGCAGAACTGTTTTTTTTGCCCATTTTAAAGCAGGGAGAGTTGCTCCACAATTCAAGCGTCTATGTCTGTTCCCGTCTTCTGGCTTTTGTTCACGGCCCTTGGGGTCTGGGCGCACAGTTTTATACCGGGACTGGACTGCTTCGCGCCGGCTTTGATCGTCTGCCTCCATCTCAGGCGTTACCGGACTGCTTTCTGGCTCGGGTCTGCTTGGCTTTTGATCAACGAAGGCGCAGGAACCCTGGCCTTCGGGACCTCCATTGTCTGGTATTGCGGACTGATCCTCTTTTTTTTCCTCATACAGCTTTTTTTGTCAGCACGACATATCTATTTTGCATTGACCATGGCCCTTTTCGCCGGCGGCTGGCAGTTTTTCGTATTTTCCTCCATGGTCCGTCTCCAGGAGTTCGAAGTGGCCCGGGGGACTCTCTTGTCCGGCAGTCTGTCGACAATGCTCTTTTTTCCGGTGGGCTGGTTCCTGGTCCAGGGGCTGGCCGAACAAAAGGGAGGCAGGACAAGTGTATAACGGCGAGCAATACCTGCCATCAAAAGAACGCCTGCTCTTGCTGCAGGCAGCCATCCTCTTCCTGTTTACCCTCATCCTCTTCAGACTGTGGTTCTTTCAAATCTATAAGGGCCAGGAGAACCAGCTAAAGGCCAGGAACAACATCACCAGGCAGGAACCGATTTACGCACCCCGGGGGGTGATCCGAGACCGCAACGGAGTCCTGCTGGCGGATAACAACCCGTCTTACGGCCTGGCCCTGATACGGGAGCAGTGCAGAGATCTTCCCGGCCTGCTCTCGCAGGTCAGTCAATGGACCGGGAGGAAGCGCTCAAGCCTGCAGGAAACCTTTGCTAGAGGTAAAGAACACGTCAAGCCTTTCAACCCTCAGCTCTTGGTCCCGAATCTGGACTTTCAGGAGCTGGCCAGAATAGAGACGCATATCATGGACTGGCCTGAGCTGCAGATTGTGGCCAGACCCTTGCGGGGCTACCCCAAGGGAAGGGTCATGTCCCATATACTGGGCTTCGTGGCCCAGGCCGACAAGCAGGAGCTCAGAAACAACCCGGACCTGGATTTAGGCGACATGATCGGTAAGCAAGGGGTGGAACAGGCCTTTGAATCACGGCTGCGTGGGCAGAAAGGACGGTTGCGAAAGGTCGTGAACGCCCAGGGCAAGAAACTGAAGGAAACGGTCATGGAGCTTCCGGAGCCAGGGCGGAATCTCTACCTGAGTATAGATTTCGAACTCCAAGAATACCTCGGACGGCTGATGGCGGACAAGACCGGGGCGGCAGTGGTCATGTCTCCGGAAAACGGGGATATTCTAGCCATGGTCAGCACTCCGGACTATGACAACAACCTTTTTGTCCAGGGCATCGAGGAAAGAGCCTGGGAGCGGCTGAGATCCGATCCCGACCACCCCATGCAGAACAGGGTCATCAGCAGTGCCTATCCCCCGGGGTCGGTCTTCAAGCTCCTGGTAGCGGCCGCAGCTTTGGGTAAAGGAGGGATTTCCCCTGAAAAGGAGATCTATTGCCCGGGGAGGTATCGACTCGGCCGGGGGCTCTTTCGCTGCTGGAAAAAATGGGGACATGGGCATCTGGATCTGCACGAGGCAATCAAACAGTCGTGTGACGTCTATTTCTATAACCTGGGTCATGAACTCGGCGTAGATCTGATCAGTTCATATGCCAGGGACAACGGTTTCGGGCGTAAGACCGGCCTCGACCTGCCCGGCGAAAGCAAAGGCCTGGTTCCGGATCGGGAATGGAAGCTGAGACGCTTCGGTGAAAAATGGCAGGGCGGGGAAACGGTTATCCTGGCCATCGGTCAGGGGTATATGCTGACCACCCCTTTGCAGACGGCGAGATTCATCGGGGCCCTGGCCAATGGCGGAGACTTGCTCAAGCCAAAGCTCTCCTTGTATGAACAGGTTCAGAAACATGATAGTCTGCAACTCTCGGACAAGGACCGCAGGTTTATTTTGCGGGCGATGGTCGCAGCCGTGGAAGAACCCCACGGAACAGCTTCGATACTGAGAACCCCCGGAGCTGTCGTCGGAGGGAAAACCGGAACGGCTCAGGTGGTGCGCATGACCGATGAAACCCGGGGGAAGGAAGTGGAAGAAATGGAGTACAAGTTCAGGGACCATGCCTGGATGGGCTCGTTTGCCCAGAAAAACGGCAAGAAATATGTGGTCGTGGTTCTGGTGGAGCACGGCGGCCACGGGAGTTCAGGAGCGGGACCGATTGTCAAGTCGATTTATGATTTTCTTTTTTGAAAAATTCCTGGTTAGCCGTCTTCAATTTCAGATATAAAAAATTTGTTTATGTCACCATTTGATCGCCGTCTTCTCTCCAATCTGAACGTGAGTCTGTTCTTCCTGGTCCTCGTTCTCTTTGTCCTGGGGGTCTTGAATCTCTATTCGGCCAGCTCCCTCAGGCTGCAAACCGGAATAACCACGGTTTTTTACTACAAAAAGCAATTTGTCTGGGGGGGGCTGGGGCTGTTGGTGATGCTGGCCAGCATGATCTTCGATTACCGGCATCTGAAAAGCATCTCCCGGCCCTTGTATCTGTTTTCTCTCATGCTCCTGGTCTGGGTCCTGTGCTTTTCACAGGAGATCTTCGGGGCCAGGCGGTGGATCAGCCTGGGGGGCTTTAGTCTGCAGCCCACTGAAATCGCCAAGCTGAGCGTCCTGATCATGGCAGCCCATAGTATTTCCCGCCTGCAGGGCAGGATCGACTGGGGTGATCTGTGGAAACTGCTCCTGCTGGTTCTGGTCCCGGCCGGTCTCATCATTTTGCAGCCGGATTTAGGCTCGGGGCTGAATCTTTCGTTGATCATGGCCAGTATGCTCTTGTACAAGGGCTTGGAGAAAAGGGTCTTCAGGATTCTGTGTCTGGCCCTCCCTCTGACCCTTCCCTGGGGATGGTTTTTCTTGAAAGGGTACCAGAAACAGAGGATCTTGACCTTTTTGCACCCGGAACAGGATCCCCTGGGGGCCGGCTATAACATCATTCAATCCAAAATTGCCATCGGTTCCGGCGGGGCCTGGGGAAAGGGATTTCTAGAGGGCACCCAGAGTCAGTTGATGTTCCTGCCTGAAAAGCATACCGATTTTGCCCTGGCTGTATTCGGGGAAGAGTGGGGTTTTTTTGGTTGCCTCACACTTTTGACCCTGTTTTGCCTCTTTTTATATCAGATTCTATGCGTGGTCGAAGATTCCAAGGACAGTTTCGGCCATTATCTGGTTTGTGGGATTTTTTTCTACTTTTTCTGGCAGATACTGATCAATATGGGCATGGTCCTTGGTCTGATGCCCATCGTTGGGATCCCCCTGCCTTTCTTGAGCTACGGTGGAACCTCCACGGTCATCAATTTCTGCCTCCTGGGGCTGGTGTTGAATGTCTCCATGCGCAGGTTTGTTTTCAGGCAGTATTAATTAGTGATTGGACGAAAACTCACCCATCTACTTCGTCACTGCTAAATTTTGAAATCCTCATGTATTGGAATACACTGCGGTTTCAAAATTTATTGTTCCTCGTATCTGGGCAAGTTTACGACCAATCACTGTTATCGTTCAGAGACTAATTAGAATGAGCGGGCCGCGATCCAGCTGCCGGCGATGAATGTCCCCAAAGAGCTGCCGAGATTGGCCAGGACCACCACCAGAAGTATCCGGCAGACCGGATTCAGCCAAAACAGCCGCAGGGAGCCGAGAGCTTTGGGGAGATTTTCCAGATCGGCCACCTTGGGTTTCTTGACCCAGGCCTGGACGAGTCCGCTTACCCAGCCCGCGGCTATGGTCGGATTGAGGCTGGTCAGCGGGGCGGCCACGAAGGCGGCGATGATGGTCAGCGGGTGGGCCAGGGCCAGGGTGACCCCTAAGGCCGAGAAGAAGCCGTTGATCAGGATCCAGATGGAGATCGATTCGATAGAGTGCCGGGCCCCGCCTTTGAAGAATCCGAAAATGAGCAAGAGGACTATGACAATGGGAATGGCCCACTTCAGAACAACCGGCAGGATCGATCTTGGGGGCAGGGTCAGCAACGGGCGGACATCGATCTCTGTATGGATGTTTGTGCAGATTCCATTGACATGGCCGGCGCCGACAATGGCCACCACCTTTTTGCCAGGTGCGTTTTGTATCCTGTCAGCCAGGTAGAGATCTCTTTCGTCGATGAGCCTTTTCTTGATTTCCGGGAAAGCCTTGGACATTTCCTCCATGATCACTTCCAGCTGATCTTTGCCTTTGAGCGCCTCAATGGTTTTTTCATCGAGGTCATCCGTGCCGAATGAGTTCCAGACAAGCTGAAAGAGCAGTTTGAGCCTCTGCCATATGGAAAGGTAGCCCCAGACCCTCTTGAGGGTGATGTTCACATCACGATCAGCCAGGATCAGCTCGGCCCCGACTTTTTCAGCCTGCTGAATACCTTCCACCATCTCGGCTCCGGGAGTGATGCCCAGCTTTTTGCCTATTTTTTTGTAAAAGGAGGACATGATCAGCTGGACAAGGAGGAAAAGGGCTTTCTGTTCTTTGACGATCTTAAAGATATCCATCTGCCGCCAATTTTCATGCTGGACTATGGCTTTGTACCTGGAGGGGCAGAGTTCTACACAGACTGAATCCGGCTGGATTCTCTGGATAACTGTCCGAACATCCCTTACGCTCTGATGGGAAACATGGGCCGTTCCCACCAAGTATATTTTTTTCCCCTCTGTCTCAATTTCAGTAACAGAGTCAGGGAGTTGGTCTTGGTTTTCCTGCATGTTCCTTTCGTTTTCCTGGTGATGGGTTTCCAGATAAAAAATTCTCCAAAAAAAAAGGTTACAGAGCAAGTCTGTAACCTTATGTATTCTCTGGCGGAGCTGACCGGACTCGAACCGGCGGCCTCCGGCGTGACAGGCCGGCGTTATAACCAACTTAACTACAGCTCCTTGCTCTTGCCTGGTGGGCGGAACAGGGCTCGAACCTGTGACCCCCGGCTTGTAAGGCCGAT
>JAIPDR010000130.1 GCA_021737615.1 Desulfohalobiaceae bacterium
CTGTTCCCCCTGCCGCCGCAAGCCGGTCTGCTCTGGAGAGTTCCCCTGCATGCAGGCCATCGGCGTGGACCGGGTCCTTGAATCGGCTGGGGAGCTTACGGTTCATGAATAAGAGGTTAAGAGGGTTCACGGTTCACGGACCAGAGGTTAAGAAGGTTCACGGTTCACGGTTCACGGTTGAAAGATGAAGAAGGCAGAACATTAGACAGGATTTACAGGGATGGTAGGTTAAGAGGGTTCACGGTTCACGGTTCACGGTTGAAGTAGAGGAAAAAACTGAAAAACGCACTTCCTTCCTCTTCTTCACGGCATCTCCCACTGACTACTGCCCACTGGCTACTGGCTACTGATCCCTGTCCCCTGTCCCCTGAACTTCTTTCATGCTCCTTAACCGTGAACCGTGAACCGTGAACCTCTTCAACCTCTGGTCCGTGAACCTTCTTAACCCTGCCTTTTAACCATGAAGCCGATATCATGATAAAGATAGTGCATCTAGAATCCGGGCGGCATCTCTACGGCGGGGCCAGGCAGGTCCAGTACCTCCTGCAGGGCCTCAAGGCCTGTCCGGGCTGCCGCAACGAGCTGATCTGCCCGAAAGGCAGCCAGATCATGGCCGGCTGCCGGGATGCGGCCGACCGGGTGCATCCCCTGGCCATGCACGGGGATCTGGACCCGGTCCTGCCTCTTCGCCTGCTTCGGCTGCTGCGCAGGATCCGGCCGGATGTGGTTCATGTCCACAGCCGGCGGGGGGCGGATGTCTGGGGCGGGCTTGCCGCCAAAGTCCTCAAGATCCCGGCGGTTGTCAGCCGCAGGGTGGACGACCCGGAATCAGGCCTGGCGGTCAGGTCGAAATACAGGCTCTACAGACGGGTGATCGCAATTTCCAAAGGCATCGGCCGGGTCCTGGTCTCGGAGGGGCTGGATCCGGGCAGGCTCGTCTGCGTGCCCAGTGCGATCGATGCCCGCGAATATCGACAGCAAGGCGACCCGGAGTGGTTCAGGTCCGAATTCGGCATCCGGGAAGGGGAGCAGGCCCTGGGGGTCATAGCCCAGCTCATCGAGCGCAAAGGGCACCGTCATCTCCTGGAGGCGCTTCCCGAAATCCTGGCCCGCTGTCCAGAGACCCGGGTCTTGTTTTTTGGACAAGGCCCGCTGCAAGGCCCTTTGCAGAAGAAGACCCGGGAAATGGGGCTGGAGCAGGTGGTTCGTTTCTGCGGCTTCAGGCCGGATCTCCCCGAGATCCTGCCCTGCCTGCAGCTGGTCGTTCATCCGGCCTTGCGGGAAGGGCTCGGGGTCAGCCTGCTGCAGGCGGCCGCGGCCGGGGTGCCCATCGTCGCCAGCAAAACCGGCGGCATCCCCGAGGTCGTCCGGGACGGACACAACGGGCTGCTGGTTGAACCAGGGGATCCGGCCGGCCTGGCCGGGGCTGCGGCCGCGCTCCTAAAGGATCCGGACCTGCGCCGGGAGTACGGCCTGAAAGGGCGGGAAGTGGTTGGCCGGGATTTTTCCATAGAATCCATGGTGTCCGGGAATTATGCGGTCTATAAGGATATCCTGGCCTCGTGAACCGTGAACCCGAAGACCGGGACCCAGATGTTTGACGAAAAACCGAGAATCGCGATTCTGGCTTCCTTTTCCGGGCAGGGCGGGGTGGAGCGGATGCTGGTCAACCTCATGGAGGCCATGCTGGAAAGCGGCCACTGCTCTCTGGATGTGCTGCGGATCAGGACAGACGGACCCTATGCCGCCCTGATCCCGGAAGGATGCAGGGTTATCGATCTTAACTGCCGGCATTCCCTGACAGCGGTTTGGCCCCTGGCCCGGTATCTGCGGCGTCAGCGCCCGGCCGCCCTGCTGGCGGCCAAGGACCGGGTGGCCAGAACAGCCCTGGCGGCCAGGAAACTGTCCAGGGTCAGGACCAGGCTGGTCGTGCGTCTGGGGACCAACCTCTCGGCTTCCCTGGCCGGCAGATCCTTTGTGACCAGGGCGGCCCGTTGTTTGCCCTGCAGACTGCTCTACCCCGGGGCCGAGGCCATCGTGGCCGTGTCCCGGGGGGTTGCCGCGGACACGGCCGCAATCACCGGACTGCCGCTGGAACGGATCAGGACGGTGGCCAACCCGGTCATTACTGCAAGGCTGTTTTCCAGGGCCGCCGAGCCGTCCGGCCATCCCTGGCTCACGAACAAAACAGGCCCGGTGCTGCTTGCGGCCGGAAGGTTGACCAGGCAAAAGGACTTTCCCACCCTGCTCAGGGCCCTGGCCGAGGTCAGGAAGCAGCGGGAAGTCAGTTTGATCATTCTGGGAGAGGGCGGACAGCGTCCGGATCTGGAAAAACTGGCCGCAGGCCTGGGGTTGGCCCATTGCGTGGATCTGCCCGGGTTTGCAGACAACCCGTACTCCTTCATGAGGGAGGCGGATCTCTTTGTTCTGTCCTCGATCTGGGAAGGCTCGCCGAATGTGCTGACCGAAGCCCTGGCCCTGGGAAGACCCGTGGTTTCCACCGACTGTCCCAGCGGACCCAGGGAGATCCTGCAGCACGGGACGATCGCTCCCCTGGTCCCGGCAGGCGATCATGTCCGGCTGGCCCGGGCCGTTTTGCAGGTCCTGGATCATCCGCCGCATCCGGCCAGTCTGAGGGAGGCGGTCGGCGCCTACCAGGCCGCGCAAAGCGCCGGGGAGTATTTGAAGCTCCTGCTTCCGGAGCACTGCCAAAGAGGCCGCGGATAACACGAATACGATAAGCAGTTTTTCAAAGCATTAAGGAACGAGTATCCACATGTCAGCCCCTGCCTCTGGCAGTGCTGACATATAAGTATTTAATATTCATGAGAATAACTGCTAAACTTTTAACTCATGTTGTTGATTTCGATTCAAAGCAGAGCTTAAGAGTCCGGAGGGGGCAGGGATCCCGTGTTCACGAGCCTTAGAAAACCGAGAGCCGGAAGCGTTTAAGCGAAAGAGAGACCGGTTCGCATTCTGTGATAGAGTTTCATACAACGACACGGATAAGCATGCTTTTGTCCCATAAATACAACTTCCTCTTCGTGCACATCGCCAAGACCGGGGGGACCTCCATCCGCTCCGTCCTGGTCAGGCGCATCAGGAACGATCCCTATCGCTTGATCCAGATCCTGTGCAGCCGTTTGAGCGGATTGAGCGGGCACAGGCTGGGGATCAAATTCCCCAGGCACGCCAAGGTCATAGCCGCCCTGGAGATGCTGCCGGCCGATTCTTTCCGGAGCCTGTTCAAGTTCGCCTTTGTCCGCAACCCCTGGGATCTGCAGGTCAGTTCCTATCACCACATTCAACAGGAACGCCCGCAGCTGATCAGGCATCTGGACGGTTTTGAGGCCTTTTTGCAGTGGAAGCTGGAAGGCGAGAGGGACTATCACTACATCCTGGACGCTTCGACAGAGCCGCAGTGGCATTCCCTGATCGATCTGAACCACGACTGCCGGGTGGATTTCATCGGCAGGTATGAGAACCTGAGCCATGACTTTGCCGGGATCTGCAGCCGAATAGGGCTGCAGCCGGCGCCTGAACTGCCCCATAAGCGAAAGGCGGCTGCCCGGGAGGATTACCGCAGGTATTATACGAACAGGAGTTTTGATTTGATCGAGAAGCACTTCGGCCTTGACATCGAGAATCTCGGCTATACCTTTGACCAGGGACCGGGTTGAAAGAGATCCGGGTTACAGCCCGCGGATCGCACGCACTCACACGGATGGTGCCCTTTTTGCCTGGAGCAATAACAACCTCAATATATTTCAGGAAATGTATGCTTCAAAATTCAGACAAGCGGTTTCGGATTCTGGTCTTTGAACAGAACAAGAGCGGCCAAAGCAAAGTCAAAGGCATTCAAGAGGTTGCCTCCGCTCTTTTTTCCATCAGCCGGCAGGAGATAGAGAGCTCCCTGCCCACGGTACTGGATGAGACAGAGGATTATTTGCCCCGGAAGATCGAGGCGGATCTGGTCCTTGATTATTTAAAACATCCCGATCTGTCCCTGGATTTAGCCGTGACCTGCAAGAAGCTGGGGATCCCGGTGGTGGCTTCGGGCCGCAAGCTTTTGAACAAATGGGCCTGGACTCCTCCGGTCTGCTGCGCCCTGCCCCGCTCGGCCGGGTGCGGCCTCTACTCCGAGATGTTCGGCTATCCGGAGTTCGAGGTTGAACTCGAAGAGGACCGCATCCGCGATATACAGGTCAAACGGGGCGCTCCCTGCGGGGCCACCTGGAAGTGTGTTCAACAGCTCCCCGGGATGAGGCCGGCCGAAGCAGTCGAAAAAATCGGGCTCCGGCTCCAGTTCTCCTGTACAGCCAACCCGGCCGGCTGGGATCCGATCAAGGGCAAGAGTCCGGTCCATCTGGCCGCGGACATCCACGCCGCGGCCCTGAAGCTGGCCCTGCGCAAGGCTGGCAGAAGAGGGTGAGGGGGGAGGGGTCAAGGGGTCGAGGGAAGGGGAAGGATTCGAGGGTTCAAGGGGTCGAGGGTTCAAGTGGCGGAAGAGGAGAAAGAAGGGGGGAGGGGAAGGATTCGAGGGTTCGAGGGGAGAAGAAGGATTCGAGGGTTCGAGGGGAGAAGAAGGATTCAAGGGTTCGAGGGGAGAAGAAGGATTCAAGGGTTCGAGGATTCAAGGGTTCAAGGGTTCGAGTGGCGGAAGGGGAGGGAGATGAGGGAAGAGAGAGAAGGGTTCGAGGGGTCGAGGGGAGAAAGAAGGGTTCGAGGATTCAAGGGTTCAAGGGTTCGAGTGGCGGAAGAGGAGAAAGAAAGGTGGCGGAAGAGGAGGGATAGGAGAGGAGTGAAACAGCCAAAGCGGATCAAGATATGAAACAAAAGATTGCCGATCTCTGCCGTGGATACAACATCGCCGATCTGTATCCGGGATAAATCGAATTCAGACAGGGAGTCGCGGGATGACGGATTTTTTTCAGGACAAGCGGGTGCTGGTGACCGGGGTCTGCGGGACCGTGGGCCGGGAGCTGGTCCGCCAGCTTTTGCAGCGGTATCAGGCGGCCGAACTGGTCGGGCTGGATAACAACGAGAGCGAACTGTTCTTTCTGGAGCAGGAATACATCGATTTTCCCAACTCAACCTTTTTCCTGGCCGATGTCCGGGACCGGGACAAGCTGTGCCGGAAGATGCGGGGGATCGACATCGTCTTTCATACGGCTGCCTTCAAGCACGTCATCCTCTGCGAGCGTTCCCCGTTCGAGGCGGTGCAGACCAATATCAACGGGGTCCAGAACTTGATCTACGCCGCCTGCGAGTGCGGGGTCAAGAGGGCCATCTTCACCAGTTCGGACAAGGCGGTCAATCCCACGAACGTCATGGGCACCTCCAAGCTCATGGGCGAACGTCTGATGACCGCGGCCAACTCCAACGACCGGGACAAGGGTCCGCTGTTCGCCTCGACCCGGTTCGGGAACGTCCTGGGCTCGCGGGGATCGGTCATCCCCATTTTCCGGGAGCAGATCAGAAAAGGCGGTCCGGTGACCCTGACCGATCCCGAGATGACCAGGTTCATCATGAGCATCCAGGAGGCCTCCCGGCTGGTGATCGATTCCGCGGTCCTGGCCAGGGGCGGAGAGGTCTTTGTGACCAAGATGCCGGTCATCAGGATCAAGGATCTGGCCGAAGTCATGATCCAGGAGCTGAGCCCCGGGTACGGCCACGATCCAAAGAAAATATCCATCGAAGAGATCGGGACCAAGCCCGGCGAGAAGCTGTACGAAGAACTCATGACCCTGGAGGAGACCCGGAGGACCCTCGAGCTTCCCGGGTATTTCGCCGTATCCCCGGCCTTTTCGTCCTTGTACCGGGAGATAGACTACACCTATCCGGAGGTAGTCGGCCTGGGGGTTGACAAGCCCTACAATTCCGCAAACGAAGACCCTCTGACCCGGGACAGGCTCCGTGATTTCCTGTCCGGCAACCGCCTCCTGGACAAAGACCCGGGGGAGGTCTTTATCCCGGAAAAAAGGTACTGGGGGGACGAAAAACTGCAGAGACAGGAGGATGGCTAGTCCTCGGACCAGGTTTTGGTTTCAATAAAAAAGGAATGCGGATTATGATCCGCAGGCCTTTTGTGTTTTTGGCTGGTCGGGATGAGTGGATTCGAACCACCGGCCCCTTGAACCCCATTCAAGTGCGCTTCCAGACTGCGCCACATCCCGACTGATCAAAAAATATATCTTTCCGGATAAGCTGTCAAGAGCCGGGTTGAAGAGGCGGCAATTTACCCCTCGCGCCAGAAATTCATTCAAGGCTGGGCTTTTTCCTCCTCAGAGGCTTCCGAGATTTCAAGCAGGGGCTTAATAACGGCTCTGAAGGCCCTGGTTGTGGGGTTCTCTTCATCGCTTTCCAAAAGCGATTGACCCTGATCCGCGGCCCGGACCATTTTCGGATCAAGGGGGATCCGGCCGAGAAAGGGAATGTTGCTCTCCCTGGCCAGCCTTTCCCCGCCCCCGGAGTGGAAGATGTCGACCGTCTCCCGGCAGTGGGGGCAGATGAAACCGCTCATGTTTTCCACCACCCCCAGGATGGGGTTTTTGGTCTGGCGGCAGAAATTGATGGAGCGCCTGACATCGTCCACGGCCAGGTCCTGGGGAGTGGTCACTATCACGGCCCGGGCTTCCTGCCCCAGAAGCTGCATCACGGAGAGGGGTTCATCCCCTGTACCCGGGGGGCAGTCCACGATCAGGTAGTCCAGGTCGCCCCAGGTCACGTCTTCCAAAAACTGGCGGATGAGGCTCATCTTGACCGGCCCCCGCCAGATCACCGAATCTTCCTTGTTGGGGATCAAAAACCCGAGGGACATGACCGAGAGGTTCGGGCTCCAGGGGACGGGTTCGAGGCTGTCATCAGCGGCCCGGAGTTTGGCCAGGGAAAGGTTCAGGAGTCTGGGCACACTGGGCCCGTGGACATCCACGTCGATCAGGCCGACCTTTTTCCCGGCCTGGGCCAGACCCACGGCGATGTTGACGGCCACGCTGCTTTTGCCGACTCCGCCCTTGCCTGAGAGGACGACGATCTTGTTCTTGACCCGGCACATGGCCGCGTTCAGCTTCCTGTCTTTGTTCTCTGCATCCTGGCAGCTGCCCTGGCTGGAGCAGCTGCCGCACTGGTTCTCTGACATGTTTATCTCCTTGTTTTTTATGGTAATCCTTTACCGTACTTTGAGAGTTGCTGTTGCAAAAGATGATTAAAGAATAAAGAAACTTGTCCACGAATGCTCACGAATGGTCACGAATGAAGAAAGAAATTTTCCAGCCTGCTGATCGCAGGCAAGTAAGTTTCATCCCGCTATCGCGGCGGAATAACTTCACCGCAGGTGATCAATCTTTCATCAGGCCGATCAGGCTTGGAGGAAATTAGTGAAATAGGTTAGATTAGTGGATAAAAGACCTTCATTAATTAAAACATTCCCTTATGTTCCAAAACGTGCGATTATCAAAGTATAAGCGGATGAGTACCATTTTTTGATAAGATGTTTAAAAAATACTTATTTATAAATATTTGATTGGTCCGCCAATCAAATATACTGGTTTCCCATCTCGGTGATGATCGTTTCCAGGTCGCTGCCGTGGTCCGCTTCCAGTTCGGTCCTGGCCCGCTCCAGCCTGCTGCGGACAGCCGGGTCCATAAGGTCCCGGGTGGAGCGAAGGGCCCCGCCCCTGCGGCCGAGGCGGAACAGGAGGCGGTCGGTATCCGGCAGGTTCAGGTAGTCGTCGATGGTCCTTAGCATCTTGTCCTTGTCCCCGGGGAAGGCGCCCTGGACCTCTTCCAGCAGGTTCATGATGTGGTCCGAGGTCAGGCTGCTGTGGATGCCTTCCAGGTTTTCGATGAGCAGCCTGATTTCCCGGACGGTCTCGTCGTCGCTTAAGAGCTCGAACTCGTTGTTGGAGAGCATCTCCTGCAGCCGGGTCCCGGGGATGACCCGCAGGGTGCGCAGCCTGATGAAATGGGGGTCTATGGCACTAAGGACCCGGGCCGTCTCCAGGGCGTGGTCCCTGGAAAGCTCCCTGCCCCCCAGTCCCGGCATGATGTACTCGGACAGGGTCAGGCCGCTCTGCTTGACCTTCTGCCCGGCCTCGATGTGGTGCTTGCTGCCGGCCCCCTTGCGGATCAGTTTCAGGACCTTGTCCGAACCGCTCTCCATGCCGATATGCACCCGGTCCAGTCCGGACCGGCGCAGGGTTTGCAGCTCTTGGACGCTCTTGCGGGAGACGGTGTTGCTCCTGGCGTAGCAGGTGACCCTGGTCACCCCGGGGACCTGTTCCCGGAGGTAGCCAAGGGCCGCAGCCAGTTCCCCGGTGTTCATGATCAGGCTGTTGGCGTCCTGGATAAAGACGGTGCCCTGGCCCCGGCAGGCCCAGGCCGCCACATGGCGGTACTGTTCGCTGTAGCCGGAACCGGTCAGGGCCAGGTGCAGGACCTCCCGGTTGAGACGTCCTCCGTAGCCCTTCTTTTCGGACAGCCCTTTCAGGTCGTCGATTATGGCCCGGACAGTATCGATGTCGGCCTTTATTTCCTCCAGGGACCTGCGGCTGAACTGCCTGTTCTTATAGACCCGGCAGAAACCGCATTTGTTCCAGGGACAGTTGCGGGTGAAGCGCAGGAGCAGGCTGCCGGCTTCACTCGGGGGCCTGATCGGCCCCTGTTCAAACTCATATTGCATATGGATACCTCGTGATCATAAAAGAAAAGAAAAGAATTTTTGCCCACGGATCACACGGATCCGTGGGCAAATCTTAGTTATTTTTCAAGAAGCTGTAATAGTTGTACATTTCGGCACAGGCCTTGACCGCCTGTTCCGGGGATTGGTAAAAAACCGTCTTAAAAGGGCGGCCCGGGACCTCCATGACCACCTGGTCCCTGTTTGCGGTGGCCAGCCTGACCCCGAAGACCGGCTTGTTGGTCCGGGTCATGAGTTCGGCGATGCGGTCGATGTACTGATTCTCGAAATCCGAGACCATTCCGGCCGCCTGTTCCAGTTCTTCGGCGGTGTAAGCCGGATCAACCCTGCCCACGGCCTTGATGTAGTCTTCGACAAAGACCCGCCGTCCCAGAATGCCCATGTTGATGACCGCGTCGCAGTCCTCCCAGGCCAGAAGGGCCTCCAGGGCCTTGAGCGGCAGGGAGAGGTCCCTTTCCCCGACCAGGTCCACCGGATTGGAGCGGCTCCAGTAGTCCGGCAGGAGGCGGTCCAGGATCGATACGATTTCCGGGCTCAGTTCCGGGACCTCCAGGCCGTATCTGGCGCAGAGATCGGCGGTGATTACGCCCCAGCCGCCGCCCAGGGTCATGATGGCCACCCGTTTGCCCCGGGGCAGGGGCAGGGAGGAAAAGGCGGCGGACAGGTCCAGGAGGTCGTTGGGGCCGTCGACCCGGATAATTCCGGTCTGCCGGCACAAAGCGTCGAAGACCGCGGCATCCGAGCCCATGGCCCCGGTATGGCCGGCCGCGGCCTTGTTCCCGGCCAGGCTCCGCCCCCCCTTTAAGAGGACCACCGGTTTTTTCCCGGTCAGCTTGCGGGCGCTTTGCAGGAACCTGGATCCGTTTTTCACGCTTTCCACATAGAGCATGACCGTCTTGGTCAGGGGATCGACGGCAAAGCCGTCCATGAAATCCTCGATGGTCAGCATGGCTTCGTTGCCGGAACCGGAAAAGGCCCGGATGCCGATGCCCTGCTGAACTGCGTACGACAAGAGCTGGACCCCCATGTTGCCGGACTGGGAGACCATGGCTGTGGAGCCGGCCCTGGGCCGGACCAGGGATCCGGTGCAGAAGAAATCGATGTGCGGGTTGTTCAGGCCCATGGTGTTCGGGCCGAGGACGAGGATCCCGGCCTGCCTGGCCTTGTCCACCAGCTCCTGTTCCAGCTCCCGGCCTGCCTGGCCGGTTTCTCCAAAGCCGGAGGTGATGAGTACCATGTTTCTGATCCCCTTTGCCTCGAGCTCCGGGATAAGGTCCAGGCATTTGGCGGCCGGGATGGTGACGATGGCCAGATCCACCGGACCGGGGATTTCGGCCAGGGAACGGTAGCTCTCCCGTCCGAGAATGGTTCCTCCCCTGGGATTGACCAGTGAGATCTCACCTTTGAATCCCCCGCTTATGGTGTTGGCGGGCAGCATGTGCCCCCATTTGCCGAGTTGGGCCGAGGCCCCGATAAAGGCCACGGATCGCGGGTAAAAGAGCCTGCCGATGGCCTCCGGAGAGTTCGGCCGGGGAAGTGGTCTGGCCCCTGTTTCCTTCTTGAGGACCACCAGGGCGTCCACCGCCAGGATTCGACCCTGGGGCGTAACCTTCAAGGGGTTGATGTCGATCTCGGCAACCTCGGGGTGCTCCAGCCCGATCCTGGAGAGCCCGGTCAGGACACCGGCCGCTTCGTCTTCGCAGACGGCGGGTTCTCCCCGGAAGCGGCCCAGCAGGGAGGCGCTTTTGATCTCCCCGAGCATGGACAGGGCCGTCTGCCGATCGAGCGGGGCCAGGCCCAGGGCGGTGTCGGCCAGGGCTTCGGTGTAGACTCCGCCCAGGCCGAACATGAGCACCGGGCCGAAGACTGGGTCCCGGAACATCCCGGCCAGAAACTCCCTCTGGCCCCGGACGTGGGGCTGGATGAGGATCCCCTCGAGATCCGGTCCTCCGGCTTCGGTCAGCGAGTCATAAGCAGCGGCCAGTTCCGCCCGGTCCTTGATCGCCGTCCGGACCAGGCCCAGCTCGCTCTTGTGGTCCAGCCCAGGGCCGAAGCCCTTGGCCACTACGGGAAAGCCCATGGAAGAGGCCAGGGATTGGGCTTCGGCCGCGCTCGAGGCCGCCTGCTCCTCAACCACGGGGAGACCGTACTCCTTGAGGAGCAGCTTGGAGTCCAGCTCGTTCAGGCTGACCGATTCACCTGGAGCGAGGGCGGCGAGGAGTTGCTGGATGCGATTCGGGAAGGTCATTTTTGAGGTTTCGGGTGTCAGGAAAAGAAAAGATTTACAATATCAATGCCTTAAAATCTGGTATGAAACTTCATCCAAGAATGCGAACCGGTCACAGGGCTCTCTTGCGCTTAAACGCTTCCGGTTCTCGGTTTTCTAAGGCTCGCTCATAGGGGATCCCTGCCCCCTCCGGACTCTTAGGCTCTGCTATAACCTTTGATGTTGCATGAATGACAATCTTCTGCAGTCTTATGGTTTGAAGCTGTAGACGCGGTCCGGTTTCCCCCATT
>JAIPDR010000006.1 GCA_021737615.1 Desulfohalobiaceae bacterium
CCCCGGCTCCTGCTGAGAAACTGCTGCTCACCGGCCGGGATATTATGGACCTGGGGGAGGAAGCCGAACTCCTGGTGGGGGGCAAGAATTACAACACCGCCCGGATCAGCCAGATTGAAGGGATCAAGTCCCCGCAGTTCAGGGCCATCTCTTCGGCCGCCTTCCATTTCTTTCTGGATGAGGCCCGGGTGGACGGCGACCTGATCCAGAAGACGGTGGACAAGGAGTATGAAAAGACCAACTGGAGCGGAGCCGAGGCCAACGCCGACCCTGATTTTTTAAAGAACCTCGTCCGCAGACTCGGTCGCTTTCTCCAGGACAAACAACAGTCGGCTCATGCGGGCAGCCGGGTTTCCCTGAGAGAGTTCATCAAGCTGACTGTATCCGGGTTTGCCGACACCCGGGAAGGTATCGACCGGTTGCGCAAACGCTCGGTCCTGGTCCAGACGGCCATCATGTCCGTGCCCTTGCCGGACAAAGTCCGGGAGGTGGCGGCCGAGGCCTACAGGTCAATCTGCCGTGAAGCCGGGATGGATCAGGTCCAGGTTGCTGTCCGCTCTTCCGCAGCCGGCGAAGACAGCCGGAAAAAAGCCTTTGCCGGCCTGCAGGACACCTACCTGAACATCACCAGTGCAGAGGATTGCGTGCTGGCCTATCAGTGGGATTGCGCCTCTGCCTATAACCTGCGTTCCATGACCTACCGCAGGGAAGCGATCCGCGATGCTTCGGCCAAGGCAAAACAGACCGGGGATACAGACCCGGTTGAAGAAGCAAAAAGGGAGTGGGGGATAGAAAACACGTCCCTTTCGGTCTGCATCATGCGCATGATTGATCCGGTGGTTTCCGGCACCGCCTTTAGCGCGGATACCGCCACCGGCTGCCGGGGCCGGGGGGACAACGACCTGGTCTCCATGGATTCGAGCTACGGGCTTGGAGAAGCAGTTGTTTCCGGCCTGGTGACCCCGGACAAATGCTATTGCTTTCAGCGGGATGACGGTCAGGAGGTGGTCATCCGCCAGATGGGGGTCAAGGACAAGGAAATCGTCTATGATCCGGACAAAGGCGGCACCCGGGTGGTCTCCGTGCCCGAGGAAAAACAGTACCGCTGGTCTTTGTCCATGGATCAGGCCGGGGAGGTGGCCCGGGGGGTCCGGGCCATCAGCCGGGCCTATTCCGGCATCATCATGGACACGGAATTCTGCATCGATCAGTGGGGCGACCTCTGGTTTGTCCAGGCCCGGCCCGAGACCAGGTGGAACGCGGATTTCGAACAGCATCCCCAGACCATCTTCATGCGCAGGCAGGAGCTCGATCCCGAATACATGGATCGGGCCGAGGTCATTTTAAAGGGCAACGGCGCCTCCAGAGGCGCCGGCAGCGGCAGGATCAAATTCCTGCGCTCCGCCCTGGAGCTGAACAAGATCGAAAAAGGGGATATCCTGGCCGCGGAACGGACTGATCCGGACATGGTCCCGGGGATGCGCATCGCATCGGCCATCCTGGCCAGCGCCGGCGGAGACACCAGCCACGCCGCGATCACTTCACGGGAGCTCGGCATCCCCTCGGTCATCGGGATCAACAAGACGGAAGTCTTACGGGCCTTGGACGGTCAGGAGGCCACGGTGGACGGCTCCAGCGGAATGGTCTACCGGGGCATACGCCCCTTGATCGATATCGGCGGCGAGATCGACGTGGGCCGGCTGCCCTTGACCAGGACCAAAGTGGGACTGATTCTGGCCGACGTGGGCCAGGCCATGTTTCTGTCCAGGCTCAGGCAGTCCCCTGACTTTGAAATCGGACTGCTGCGGGCCGAATTCATGCTCGGAAACATAGGCGTCCACCCCCTGGCTCTGCATGCCTATGACCAGGGCACCCTTTCCCGGGCCATCAGGGAGAAGCTGATGGAACTGGAAAACGAACTGACCAAGAAAATCAGGGAGCAGCTTGCCTTCGGAATCCTGACCTTCGATCTGAACCTGCGCAAGTACGTCGGGATCATTTCCGGACTGGACAGCGAGATCGAACACCTCCAGGAAGAAGCCAGAGTCCGGGACAAAAAGGAAGCCCAGAGTCTGAAAAAGAGGATCCTGGAGCTGGAGCGCAGGCTGGACGGACTTCTGGAAAAAGCCACGCAGCGCCTGGACGTCTTGAAGACCTCCACTGATCTCGGCGAACACATCGCCCAGGTCATGGGCTTTAAGGACCTCCTGGTCCAGCTCAATGACCTGGACCCTGAAGAACGGCAGAAACGGCATGAAATCGAGGACCAGATCGCCATCCTGAAGGAACGCTCCATTGAGCATCCCGAAGTCCGCCAGGTCCTGGAACGAATCCACAAGCTTCGCCATGACGTGTCCCAGAAGATCGGCCTCAACCAGACCATGGACGAGGTCAGGCAGCTCCCGGAAAAGATTCGGCAGATCTTCCGGCAAAAAGGATACCGCAGCGGCCGGGAACTCTACATCCAGTCCCTGGCCCAGGGACTGGCCCTCTTTGCCATGGCTTTCTCCGGACGGGAGGTCATTTACAGAACAACCGACTTCAAAAGCAATGAATACCGCAACCTCGTGGGCGGGATGCTCTTTGAAACCTTTGAGGACAATCCCATGCTGGGATATCGAGGCGTATCCCGCAACCTGCACGACTGGGAAATAAGGGCCTTCAAGCTGGCCCGGAACAGCCTCGGGGGCAGGAACCTGCACCTTATGCTTCCCTTTGTCCGCACCCTGGAGGAGGCCAGGAGCATGAAGCGCCACCTCTCTGAGGTCCACAACCTGCGCAGCCATGAAGACGGCCTGAAGATCATCCAGATGTCCGAAATCCCGAGCAATGGGATCCTGGCCAAGGAGTTCATCAGGGAATTCGACGGTTTTTCCATAGGATCCAACGACATGACCCAGCTGGTCCTGGGAACGGATCGGGACAATCCCAGATTGCAGAAGGTGTATGACGAAGAAGACCCGGCCGTGGTCTGGGCGATCCTGGTAACCATCTTCACCGGCCAGAAGCAGGGGAAAAAGGTGGGCTTTTGCGGCCAGGGCGTCTCCAACAGCAAAATCATCCGGGGGCTGGTCTGCATTGCCGGCATTGTTTCCGCTTCCGTTGTCCCGGACAGCTATGCCCAGACCAAACAGGACATCCATGAACTGGAGCAGGAAAAGATCCCGGTCTCCAAACTCGGTTCCTGGCTCAAGGAGCAGCATCTGCGGCGGCTGATTGACAACATGGAAAATAACCACTACGGACATATCCTGAAGCAGGGATCCTCCCCAAAAGCCCTGCATGAATGGTATACCGGAGAAATAAGCAGGCTGCACTCCCAGATCAAGGCCAGTGCCGGCACCCCCAGGGAGGACTTCTACCGGCAGGAACTGGAGATGTTCAGGACCGGTTTCCACAAGTCCGTGATTTATGCCAACTGGGACTGGGAGACAACCATCCGGGACGCCCTGCATCAGGCCGGATTTTCCGGCTTCGAAGAACAGGCCGGGGCCTTGAAGAGACAAAGGGAACATCTTGAAGCAGAAAACGTCCTCCCCGGCTCCTGACCTGAAAGTGCTGCGCAGGCTCATGGTGGAAAGCCTGCGGCCCAAAGGGATCGAGGATCGGGCCGTTCTGCAGGCCATGGGCAAGGTCAAGAGGCATCTTTTTGTGGATGAAGCCCTGCAACCCCAGGCTTACTCCGACAACGCCCTGCCCATCGGCTATGGCCAGACCATTTCCAAGCCCTCCAGAGTGGCCGGGATGACGGTAGCCCTGCAGGTCGGGCCGGGTATGCGCGTCCTGGAGATCGGCACCGGTTCCGGATACCAGGCCGCGGTTCTGGCGGAAATGGGCGCCCGGGTCTTCACGGTAGAACGGATCAAGCCCCTGTACTTAAGCGCCCTTGAGCGGATGGTCCGCCTCAGGTATTTCCAGGTCAAGGTCAAGTTGAGCGACGGCACCATGGGCTGGCCGGAAAAAGGGCCTTTCGATCGGATCCTGGTCACCGCAGGTGGACCGGATATCCCTGCCCCTCTCCTTAATCAGCTTGATGAGTCAGGGATCATGATCATCCCGGTGGGCCGAAAAAAAAGGGAGCAGGGTCTGACCAGAATCCGCAAACAGGAGGGCAAATGGTACAGACAGAACCTGGGCCGGGCCAGCTTCGTCGATCTAGTGGGCAGCCACGGCTGGAAAACTGAACAGCCCAAGACCGGTTAAGCCGCCAATTTCAAAGAAACAAGCGATCCATGCCCCAAACGCCTGCATATCTATTTGAAATTTTATTGTTTGTTTTTCTGTTCTTGCCCCCGTCCGCGATCCCGGCAGAAACAATTTACTACTTTGAAGACGAAAACGGCGTCCTCCATTTCACCGACATGCCAGATGCCGACCACTATCGGCCGTTCTTGACTTTTGATCCGGATCACAATACAGACCGGGAACAGATCCTGAGGCTGATCCGCAAGTACAGTCGCCAGCACGGTCTGGACCCGAAACTGGTCCAGGCCGTGCTGGCGGTGGAATCGAACTACGATCCGCAGGCCAGGTCGGCAAAAGGCGCCGAGGGCCTCATGCAGATCATGCCCGCCACTCAGGATGAACTAGGACTTTTGGACCCCTATGATTCAGCCCAGAATATCGAGGCCGGGGTCCGCTACTTGAAACAGATGCTCGACAGCCACCAGAGCCTTGAACTGGCCCTGGCCGCGTACAATGCCGGCCCCGGAAAAGTTGAACAATACCAGGGGGTCCCCCCCTTTCCTGAAACCAGGCGATATATCGAAAAAGTGCTCCGCCTCTACAACCGCAGTCAATAAGGTTTGGAAGCTCCATGTTCAACATTGCCAACAATCTGACTCTGGCCCGTATTCTGGCAATCCCGGTTCTGGTCCTGCTCATGTATTACCCAACCAAGCTGACTTCTCTTTTGGCCATGCTCTTTTTCATACTGGCCTCGTTGACCGATCTCTTTGACGGCTTTCTGGCCAGGAAGTACAACATCGTCACCAGTCTCGGAAAATTCCTGGATCCCCTGGCCGACAAGCTCCTGGTCATATCCGCCTTGATCATGCTGGTTCACTCCGGTTGGCTCCAGGCCTGGATCGTGATCATCATCGTCGGCCGGGAGACGATGGTCACCGGTTTACGGGCCATAGCCGCGGAAAGGGGCCAGGTCATATCCGCGGACAAGTATGGAAAATTGAAAACCATCCTTCAGGTAGTGGCCATTTGTCCGTTGATCCTGCACTACACATGGTGGGGCTTTGACCCCAACCCCATCGGCAACTTCCTGATACTGATCGCCCTGATCCTGACCGTCTTTTCCGGCGGAAACTATATGTACAGATTTTTTTCCCAGGTCAGCCCTGCCTCGGGCAGTGCTGACAAGTAACGTTATTTCAGAGTCCTTTCCAAATGGGCAGTCAAGCCCATATTTGAAAAGACGGTACGAGGTCTGTATTAGTGACTTATTCTTGAATCGCTGTCATAAAAAACAAGAAAATGTTTTGCTCCAAAGTATTTACAGTCCTTGTCGTATAAGGTTCACGGTTCCAGGTTCACGGTTCACGGTTTGAAGAGGAAGAAGTTAAGAAAAAAACTGGATAGGGCAGAGGGCTTTTTCTTTTTCTTAACCGTGAACGGTGAACCGTGAACCTGGAACCTTTCGGGAAGATCCTTGTGGGACAAACTGAAGATTTACGGCTAAACCAATGGAGTGGGCATGGCCCAGATTGACGCTTTTTTTAAGATGATGCATGACTTAGGTGCTTCCGATCTTCACCTGAGCTCCGGTTCCCAGCCCGTAATCCGTCTGCACGGCGATATGCAGCGGGTCAAATACAAGAGCCTGGATAGCGACGACCTGAAGAAACTGCTCTTCGAAATCACTCCGGCCATGAAGGCCAAGGAGTTCGAGGAAACCGGGGATGTCGACTTCTCCTATGAAGTCCCCGGCCTGGCCAGGTACAGGGTCAACTTCTTTCAGCAACGCCGGGGCGTGGGCGCGGTCTTTCGCGAGATTCCCCAAAAGATCCTGACCATCGATGACCTTGGCCTGCCCCCGATTTTAAAGAACCTGGCCGCCCTGCCCAAGGGGCTCGTGCTGGTCACCGGGCCGACCGGCAGCGGGAAATCAACGACCCTGGCCGCGATGATCGATTTTGCCAACAAAAACCGCAAGGATCACATCCTGACCATAGAAGATCCCATCGAATTCGTGCATGAACCGTCCAGCTGTCTGATCAATCAAAGGGAAGTCGGGCGGGACACCAAGAGCTTCAAGGCCGCCCTGCGGGGGGCCCTGCGCGAAGATCCGGATATCATCCTGGTGGGCGAGATGAGGGACCTGGAAACCATAGAGCTTGCTTTGGAGGCAGCAGAGACCGGACACCTGGTCTTTGGCACCCTGCACACTATTTCCGCTTCCAAGACCATCGACCGGATCATAGAGGTCTTTCCGGGACAGCTGCAGGGCCAGATCCGCTCCGGGCTGGCCGATTCCCTGCGGGGGATAGTGGCCCAGAACCTCTTCAAAAGGATCGACAAGGCCGGGAGGATAGCTGCCCTGGAGATTTTGATCGCCACTCCGGCGGTTCGCAACCTGATCCGGGAAAACAAGGTCTTTCAAATCAATTCGGTCATTGAAACAGGCCGCAAATACGGGATGCAGTCCGTGGACGACGCCATCATGAAACTACTGACCGCGGACATCATCGATTCTGAAGAGGCCTACAACAAAGCCGTCAACAAATCAAAATTCAGAGAATTCCTGGCAGAACCGCCTCAGGATTTCACAGAGGTCTAAAAACGGACAGGGTTACTGCATTGACCGCTTTCGAAAGAATAAAACCTCAATTTCCAACTTCGTAACTAGATTATGCTCCTGCGTTCTCAACTCGACCATCTGATCGGACAGATACTCCAGCAGCTCCCCGACCTCTCGGACATCATCCTGACCGTGGGCAAACCGGTCCAGGCAGAGGTACACGGAGTGCTGCAGGATGTCGTCCCCGACCCCGACCCCGGACCCCTGGTTCCCTGGCACTTGGAATCCATGGCCGTCTGCATGCTCGCGGGGAATATGCGGCTTTACCTGGACCTGGTCCAAAGCGGATCCTGCGACCTCTCCTATGAAGTCAGGGGACAGGGCCGCTTCCGGGTCAATATCTTTCAGCAGGGGGGCTCCCTGGCCATGGTCCTGCGCAAGCTGTCCATGCAGGTCCCCACCCTGGAAGGCCTCGGGATGCCGGGAGTATTTTGGAACATGTCCCGGGAAAAATTCGGGCTGATCCTGGTCACCGGAGCCACCGGCAGCGGCAAGTCCACCTCTCTGGCCGCCCTGGTGGACCAGATCAATGCCGGCAGCAGCAAGCACATCCTGACCTTGGAAGACCCGGTCGAGTTCGTGCATGCCCACAAGAAAGGAACCGTCAACCAACGCGAATTCGGGGTGGATTTCGACAGCTTCGCATCAGGCTTGCGGGCTGCCCTGCGGCAGGCCCCGAAGGTCATCCTGGTTGGGGAGATACGGGACAAGGAGACCATCAGCACCGCCCTCGAGGCTGCCGAGACCGGGCACCTGGTCCTGGGCACGCTGCACACGGGCGATACGGCTCAAACCATCAACCGGATCATCGGCATGTTTGAACTCGGCGAGGAGCGTCTCGTTCGGGGCCGGCTGGCGGAAAGCCTGAAATATATCGTTTCCCAGAGACTCATGCCAAGCTTGAAAGGCGGCAGAGTGGCAGCCTTCGAAGTCCTGGTCAACAATATCCGCATCCGGGAGCTGATTCAAAACGGAGAGGATGAGGAAAAAACCTTTGCCGGAATCCTTGAGTCCGGAGCCAATGCCGGGATGATCCATTTCGACCAATATCTGGCCGATCTCTTCGAAAAGGGGATTGTTTCCGAAGAAATCGCCATGCTCAACGGATCGGACAAATCGAATCTAGGGCAGATGATCGACAGGATCAAGTCCAAACGGGGGGAAAAGGTCACGGACATCGAAGGGCTGGAGCTTGATACGGAGTACGATCAGGCCAGGTAATGCCTGGATTTGATTTTTAACTTTTTCTACAATCCGAAACGGATCGGTATACCTGCCTGGAGTCTTTATGATGCAAATATCATGTCAAGAATGCAGCAAGAGCTTCAACCTGCCCCGGCACAAGATTCCGGATACAGGGATTTTCCGTTTCAGCTGTCCGGCCTGCGGGGCCAAAAACAGGATCGATGCGAACAAAGAACCCGATGGCCGGACCGCGGCCCCTGAGCAGACTGCAGCCCAGACTCCGGAAAAAAATATCGAACCTGAACAGTTTCCACCCGGTTCCAAGGTGGCCTTACTCTATGTCCTGGATCCCGGCTGGTTCGAAGAGGCCAAAGGCTACCTGACGGCACAGGGCTTTCATCTCAGCCTTGCCCAGTCCCCTGAGGAAGGGGCCCAAAAACTGAGGCTGAACCGGTATCAACTGGTGTTGCTTGAAGAGGGTTACCAAACCGAGGTTCTTCTCCGGGAAATTTCCCTGTGGCCGGGGCGATACCGGCGAGAAGTCAACTGCCTCCTTCTCGGTGACAGCAGGGAATCATTCGATGCCTATACCGGTTTTCTGCAGGGGGTCAACACCTATCTGTCCAAGAAGGACAAAGACCGGGCCGAACAGATCCTTGATCAGGCCCGGGACGATTTCGCCAGGTACCTTAAACCCTGGCATGCAGCCGCAGATCATGAAACCGGAGCCTGAATATGATCCTTTGACCTTATCGCATTTCAGGCTGTTCGTCTAAAAAAACCGCTGGAGGCTGAACCGTATGCTCCCGGGAAGACGAAATCGCGACCACAATACTACTTGGAAGCAGCCGGCAGCAAGGGATGGACCAGCTAGCTTAAAGCTCATCTTATGACGCACGAGCGTATAAAAAAAGTGTTTCTTACCGCCCTCCTGGTTCTGAACCTTGGTCTGGCCCTGCATCTGATCTGGGGAGAGAACGGGGTGCTGGACTACCGGGAGCACAAGGCCATCAGGAACCAGCTGCTGCAACGTTTGCAGCGACTCAGAGAAGAGAATCTCGATCTGAGCCACCGGATCCGACTCCTGAAAACGAACAAGGATTACCAGGAGCTCATTGTGAGACAGGAACTTCACTACCTTGGCCAGGACGAAATCCTCTATATCCTCAATCCAAGGATGAGCCCCGGGGGAAAGGCTAAGTGATAAAGCCGAGCGGAAAACAGGACGGCACGGCCGCAGGAGAACCTATGCAGGACAAAATCCACTGGTATGAAGAAGTCATTTCTCAGGATCCCGGTTCGAATCTTTTTTTCCCTCTGGCCCGTTTGTACTCTGAAAACAATGAGCCGGAGAAGGCCATCAAGACCCTTGGCAATGGTTTGCAGAAACACCCCTGGCACCTCGAAGCCAAACTGCTTTTGATCGATATCCTGTCCCGATCCGGCCGCCTGGAAGAAGCCGGACAATCCACCCGGGAAGTCACTTCGGTTCTTCAAAAACATCCCCTGTTGTGGGAGAACTGGGCGCATCGGCTGGAGAGCGAAGGCAGCCGGGAGGCGGCCCTGGCCGTCCGCTTCCTTGGGCTCTTGTTTTCAGGTTACCAACCCGATTGGATGGAAATCGTCGACCAGGGCCTGAAAAGCCTTTTTCCGGCCTCCGAGACCGCCGGAAAGGTCCCGACCGGCGGCCTTCCGGACCCCCGGGATGATCTGCTTCTGACAGGCCCTCTCCTGAGTCCGGACTCTGAACCGGCGTCTGCCAGGGAACAGGAGGCTGAACCTTTGCCCGTCGAACCGGGACCGCCGGAAAAAGCAGCGGACACCAGAGCCGGAGAAGAGGGCCCGGGCCCGGAACCCCCGGCATCCGAGGCTGAAACCTACCAGACCAGGACCATGGCCGAGATACTCTCAGAACAGGGGGATTATGATGAATCTATCCGAATCTACAGGAACCTGTTGCAGAAAGCAGTCGACGATAAAGAGCGCCTGGAACTAGAGGCCAGCCTGGACAGAATCCAAAAACTCCGTGAAACCCGCGAGGCTGCGACATCGGAGTCTGATCCAGCCCCAAAAACAAAGCCGGGCAAGGCCGATCTCATCCAGGAACTGGAAAGACTTGCTTCCAGACTGGATCGGATCGAGTAAGCCAGCCCCCCTGCCTGATGCCGGGCCCGGCTGAGCATAACCTTTTCAGATGGACAACAATAACGGAGAGAAAGCATTGCCCAAAAAAATTTTCGGATGCCTGCTGCTGGGCCTGCTCCTGGCTGCCTGCAATCCCCTTGAAACCACCAAAAAAATATATCGTGGCCGGGCCTTTCCGGCCAAGGTTGATTTTGAACAGGGAACCGGGCTAAAAGAAAAAGAACAGAAATTGGCCCAGGCCCTTTCCGGAACCGACGAAAAAATCGAAAGGCTCCGGCTGGCCCTTGAAAGACAGGGGAGCCCCCCGTCTTTGCAATGGATGCAGGGCACGGTCAGGTCCATGCCCTGGCTGAACGGTCTGCGGGTCCTCGACTCCCAGGGCCGGGAGATGAGACGCTACCCCGAGACCCAGGTCAAGCAACTGGATCTGCAGGATATTCATGAGGAGATTTCAAACTCGGATTCAAGGCAAATGCGGCTGCTGTCCCTGGAAACCCCCTTCGGCCGCGAGGTCTGTCTGGTCAAGCCTTTTTTTTATCAGGAAAGCCACCAGGGATTGCTTCTGGCCCATTTCGATTTCCGGACTCTGCTTCCAGCCGGCCCTCAGTCAAACGAAGTTATGGTTTTTTTCCCGGGAAAACCCCTCTGGTCCGGAAATTATGGCCGCATTGCCCGGGAATTGAGCCTGCAGGACTGGAACAGCCTCCTGGCAAAAAACATCCATGGCCAGATAACCATAGAAAAGAAGACCTTCTACTGGCTGGTCAGGTACGTCGGTATTGACCCTCTTGTCTATGCCGTGGCCATAGAGTAAACTTCAGGTTAAACGGTTTTAACCTGGAAAAGGAGGTATGCAATGCGACAGATTTCAGTCACCGAACACCTGCAGTTGCACCAGAAAAACGCTCCGGGGGCTACAGGCAGGTTCACCAGCCTGTTCAACGAACTGATCCTGTCCGCCAAGGTCATTAATCGGGAGGTGAACAAGGCAGGATTGGTCGATATCCTTGGCGACACCGGGAATAGGAACGTCCAGGACGAAGAGGTCCAGAAACTCGATGAATACGCAAACAAGATCCTGATCCACCGCATGCAGCGCTGCGGCGTCCTGTGCGCCATGAGTTCCGAAGAACAGGCCGACCTGATCCAAATCCCCAGGAATTTCCCCAAGGGAGATTACTTTCTGGTCTTCGATCCCTTGGACGGCTCAAGCAATATCGACGCCAATGTCAGCATCGGCACCATCTTCTCGATCTACCGCCGAAGACACGGCAGCGGAGACCGAGTCGAGCTGCACGATGTGCTGCAGAAAGGCAGCCAGCAGGTGGCAGCCGGATATTTCCTGTACGGATCCTCCACAGTCTTGATTTTCACCACAGGCGACGGTGTCCACGGCTTCACCCTGGATCCCAGCGTCGGTGAATTCCTCCTGTCCCATCCCAATATACAGATTCCTGAACAGGGGAGAATCTATTCCGTGAATGAAGCCTACTGGCACTACTGGGACCGGAAGACCCAGGACTCGGTTTCTGTTTTCAAAGACCCAAATAGTGAACTGGGACGGCTTTACAGCCTGAGATACATCGGCTCCCTGGTCTCTGATTTTCACCGCAATCTCCTGTACGGCGGCATTTTTATGTACCCGGCCGATTTCCGGGACCCCAAAAAACCTCACGGGAAACTCCGCCTCTTGTGCGAAGCAGCCCCCCTGGCCATGCTGGTCCAGCAGGCCGGCGGGATGGCTACGGACGGCCTGAACCCCATTCTGGATATCGAGCCCCAGTCGCTCCACCAGCGGACGCCCCTGTTTATCGGGTCCAAGAGGGATGTCCTGAAGGTTCAGGACGTCTTTGCCACGGAGTGAACGGACAGCGATGCTCTGCCTCGGCATTGAAACCACCTGCGACGAATCAGCCCTGGCCCTGCTGAAAGACGGCCGTCTGCTGGCGGAAGAACTGGCCTCGCAGACAGATATGCATGCCCTGTTCGGGGGGGTGGTACCGGAGCTGGCTTCCAGGGAGCATCTCAGAATTCTCACACCTCTTTTGGATCGTCTCTTTGCCAAATGCGGCCGCGCCCCCGCAGATCTCGACTGCATTGCCGTTGCCCGGGGTCCCGGGCTGCTCGGGAGCATCCTCGTCGGGATGGGCCTGGCCAAGGGGCTGGCCCTGGGCACAGGGGCGACCCTGGTCGGAGTGGACCATCTCCGGGCCCATCTCCTGGCCCCGGGACTGGAGCAGCAAATCCCCTACCCGGCCCTCGGCCTGCTCATTACTGGAGGGCACACCAGGATTTACCTGATCCGCTCCCCGCTGGAATTCGTACTCCTAGGCCGGACCCTGGACGATGCAGTGGGCGAAGCATTCGACAAGACAGCCAAGCTCTTGAATCTTCCCTATCCGGGGGGGACACATATCGACGCCCTGGCCGCCTCGGCAGAACCGGAAACGGCCCTGTTTCCCTGTCCCTATCTGGACAACGACAACCTGGACTTCAGCTTCAGCGGTCTGAAAACCGCTGTGGCCCAGTTTGTGCACAACCATCCTCTGTTGAAGCTCGATCGGCTCGAACCGGAGCCGGACCATGAACGGATCGTGGCTGAAAACAAAGACCTGGCCCGAGTCTGTGCCTCCCTGAACTGGAGTATCGCCCGGACCCTGTATCAAAAAGTAAAACGCGGCCTGGGGAAACACCAAGGGGTCCGCTCCCTGCTGGTTGCCGGAGGCGTGGCTGCAAACACCATGATCAGAACATCCCTTCAGGATCTTGCCCGGGACCATGGTCTCCCCCTGATCCTGCCCAGACCTGAACTGTGCACCGACAACGCAGCCATGATCGCCAATTACGGCTTTATTCTGATCTCTTCCGGGTATCGCCACGGGCTGGACTTCGATGCCGTTCCCAGGGGAAGGGCCGTACCCTTTGACTACTTGCGGTCTGATGATCATTCTTCTTGACAAGCATCGACCGGGCTCTTATATAATCAAGTCTCAGACATCCTCATATGCAACAAGGAGTTTTGTTATGCCAACCCAAATCACCGACAACCAGTTTGAAAGCGAGGCCCTGAAAAGCGAAATCCCGGTTCTGGTAGACTTTTGGGCACCCTGGTGCGGTCCCTGCAAGGCCATTGCCCCGGTCCTGGAGGAGATCGCCAAAGAATTCGAAGGAAAAATTAAAATAATGAAGATCAACGTAGATGAAAACCCGGCCACACCGAGTAAATACGGGATACGGGCCATCCCTACCCTGATCCTCTTCAAAGACGGAGAAGTGGCAGGACAGGTCACCGGAGCCGTCTCCAAGAGCAACCTCAAAGAGATGGTTACAGAAAAGGGGCTTTCCTGAGAGCAGACGCCCAAATCAGGCTTGAGAGATCGACGAAGCTGAAATCTCTACTTTCTCACTGCCACCTGGGACCGGCTTCAGAGAAGAAGTCTATCCTGAAACACGGTCCTCGTTACCGGATGATCGAGGACCGTCCTTTTTTTGTCCAATCCGAGGCCGCTTTGAGATCAGGGGCGGGAGCGGTTTTTTTTGCACACCGTAAAGGCAAGAGCTGAAAAATGAATACCCTCAGGTTCGTTATTGTGATCTGCCTGCTTGGCTTTGCTCCGGCTGGTTGCGGGGCCATCGATTCCTTCTTCATGCCGGCCCTTCACGGTTCTGCCCAGGACCAGATAATGGCCGGCAATGAAGCCATGCAGGCCAAGGAGTACGGAAAGGCAATCAAGTACTACAAAGCCTTGAAAGAATCCTATCCCTTCAGCGACTACATGGAACTGGCTGAAATGGGATTGGCCGACGCCTATTTCTTTGACCAGCGATACGTCGCGGCTGAAGAGGCCTACAAGGAATTCGAATCCCTGCACCCGGGACACAAGCACATTGGATACGTCCTCCTGCAGATAGGGGTCAGCAACCTCAGGCAGTTCAAATCCATTGATCTGCCTATGGACTATATCCTTGAAGCCAAGGAGTATTTTCAACGGGTCCGGGAACTGTTTTCGGAATCACCCTATGCCGCCAAGGCCGAAGAGTATCTGCGAAGATGCAACCGCATCCAGGGAGAACATGAAATCTTTGTGGCTGATTTCTACCAGCGCAGGGAAAAATACCTCTCGGCCTGGAAGCGGTACGAGTATGTCAAAGAGCACTATTCAGAATTTGCCGACCTCCAGGAATACGTTTCCAGGCAGTCCCGGGCCGCTTATCTGAAATACCAGAAGAAGCGCTCAGAGCAGGAATATATCCAGCAGCAGGGGAGCTGGAAGCAATGGTTTGAATGGTTGTAATCCCGGAGCGCCCTGTACATGCCAGCAACTCTTTTGCCGGATTGGATCTACCGCTACCTTGTCCCGGATTCGCAGTTTGAAGCTGCGTTCGCTGCTGTTTCCCTGCAGCAGAAATCCAGACTGAAAAAGTTGATCGCCGCGCTTCATTGCTGGTACGGGCAGACCCGCGTTTTTGCCTCTTTTGCGCAAACCGATTACAGACAGGGTCTGCAGGCCGGGTCTAGCCAAAAACCCAGGGACTGGGCCCTGATCAGGCTGGATCGGGACGCGGCCTCGCCAGCCCTTGTTTTGGCCACGGTCCTGCCCCTGGTCCTGGCCGGGGTCAGGGAGGTTATCGTCTGCAAGGACCGGGCGGATACGCCCTTTCCCGCCGCATTGCTGGCTGCCCTGGAACTCAGTGGCTTGGAAACCGTTCTCGAATGTCCCCGGTCGGCAGCAGAAAACCTCCTGGGAGAGTTGTCGGCAGCCTCCTCTTCAGGGGCTGTTGTCTCCCTGTCCGAAACCGGCCGGGAAAGGACGGGGCAGGATCTCAGAATCCGGTCTAGCGGGAAAATCCCTGAGTACGCCCTGACCGGTCCGGCCAGCGGGGGACTCTGGATCGATGATCCCGGGCAGTGGGATTTTGAAAGCCTGCGCTTCGCCCACCCGAATCTGAATATCACCGCCTGGTCGGAAAGGATCCAGAGCCTTCCCGTCCCCTGGCCGCAAAAACAGGGAACCATTTTCGATCTGAGGCAGGCGGAGTACGACGTCCTCTTTCTACCGGAAGAGAGGTTCGACCCCGCCGCCGCATGGGCCCCGGTCAGCCTGGGTCCCGGGCAGGAGGGCTCCTATGTCTGGCCGGATTTCAGCCTGGAGATCTGTTATTCGAATCGCGTCACCTGGAAGGACCTGGCTGAAGAGGTTCGCTTTGCATCGGAGTCAAGATGACCGCCAAGAAAAAAACGGAAAACTATCTGCACAAGATACGAAATATCGGGATCATAGCCCATATTGACGCCGGCAAGACCACCCTGACCGAACGGATCCTCTTTTACAGCAAAAAGATCCATCGCCTGGGGGAAGTGCACGACGGCACCGCCACCATGGATTTTATGCCGGAGGAGCAGGAACGGGGCATTACCATTGGTTCGGCCTGTACCACCTGCCACTGGCTGGGCAGGCAGGTCAACATCATAGACACACCGGGCCACGTTGACTTCACCATTGAAGTGGAGCGGGCCTTACGTGTTCTGGATGGGGCCGTGGGTGTTTTTTGCGGAGTCGGCGGAGTTGAACCCCAGAGCGAAACGGTCTGGCGGCAGTCTGAACACTATCACGTCCCCAAGCTGGCCTTTGTGAACAAGATGGACAGGGTGGGGGCCGATTTTTTCGGGGTGGTCAGGGAGATCAAGGACAAGCTCGGAGCCAACCCACTGGTCATGCAGCTTCCTTGGGGGCAGGGGCAGGATTTTTCCGGAATCATCGACCTCCTCGGGTTCACCTATTTGACCTTCGACCCCAAGACCAGCGGCGCCGAGGTTCAGGAGTTTGAACTCACTCCCGAACAAAGCAGCGAAGCCCGGAAGTGGCGGGAAAAGCTCATCGAAAATCTGGCCGATTTCGATGAAACCTTGCTCGAACAGTATCTGGCCGGAGAGGAAATAGACTCGGAAACCCTGATCCCGATTATCAGACGATCGGTCATCAATTTTCAGACCGTCCCGGTTTTTTTGGGGTCGGCCCTGAAAAACATCGGAGTCCAGCCTCTGTTGAACTCCATCTGCGATTTTTTGCCCTCGCCGCTTGAAGTCAGCCGGGTCCAGGGTCTGGAAGCGGGCACCACAAAGGTCAAAACCTTTCCGGTAGCTCCCGACTCCCCGCTCTCGGCCCTGGTCTTTAAAATTACCATGGAGGCGGGCAGGCTCCTGTGTCTGATGCGGATCTACTCGGGACGGATCCGGGCCGGAGAAAGCATCTACAATGCCACCCAGGGCAGAGAGCACAGGGCGGCCAGACTCTTCACCCTCCACGCCGGGCACAAGGAACGCCTCCACGAGGCCCGGGCAGGAGAAATCGTGGCTGTGGCCGGGCTCAAAGAGGCCCGCACCGGCGATACCTACTGCCAGCAGGACCAGAAGATCATTCTCGAACAGATCAGTGAGTATAAGCCGGTCATCTCCCTGGCCCTGGAACCCAGAAACGCGCCTGAAGAAGAAAAGCTTCTGGACGGACTGGAGAAGATGCTCAAGGAAGACCCCACCCTTTCCCTGAAACGGGATGAAGACACCGAACAGATCATCCTCTCCGGCATGGGCGAGCTGCATCTGGAGGTGATTCTGGAGCGCCTGCGCAGGGAGTACAAGGTCGATCTGCGCTCCGGCAAACCCCAGGTTGTCTACCGGGAAACCATCGGCTCATCCGCCCGGGCGGAAGACGAGTTCTTCCGAGAGCTTGGCGAGGAACTGCATTACGGCCAGGTCAGCCTCAAACTCGAGCCCATCAAGAGAAGCCAGGAGTGCCAGATCGTCTTTGAGCTGGACCGGGCCCGGTTTCCCAAAAGCTGGGCTGAAAGCGTCTATCAGGCTGTTGAGGACGGGCTGCAGAGCGGGGTGCTCAAGGGATTTCCCGTCCAGGGAGTCAGAGTCGGGATTCTGGATCTGAAACGTTCTCCGGATCATTCCAGCGCCATCGGCTATCACATGGCGGCCGGAGGAGCCCTGAAGAAGGGATTGCTCCAGGCGGGCCCCCTGCTCATGGAACCTATCATGCGGGTGGACATCGTGGTCCCTGAAGCCTTTGTCGGGGATGCCATCTCGCTTTTGGGCAGCAAAGGAGGCAAGGTGGCCAACATGTACGAACGGGGCGGGGGCAAGGTCATCCAGGCCCTGTGCCCTCTGCGCCATCTTTTCGGTTTCTCTACGGAATTGCGGTCCTCGACCCAGGGCCGCGGCAATTTCATCATGAAATTTGACCGCTTTGATGTCCTTGAACCCAATGCCCAGTAGATAATCCGGCTTGAGCCGCCGGGCCTTTGCTCCGAAGGCTCGGGACCGGATATCAGGTGAAGTATGCCTCAAAAAAATGAACGCTTCCTGGTGGCCTCCAACAGACTGCCCATCGTTCTGGAACGGATAAACGAGAAATGGGAAGCCAGGCCGGGTTCCGGAGGTCTGGTCACCGCCCTGACTCCCTTGATGAAACAGAATCATGGAACCTGGGTCGGCTGGCCCGGGGTCACCGGAGAAGAGGACCTGAAGAGCCCGCTGCAGGACTTTGCCTCGGAACAGGGATACTCCCTGCACCCGGTTTCTTTGAGTGACGAGGACCTGCAAGGCTACTACTACGGGTTTGCCAACGAAGTACTCTGGCCTCTGCTCCATGGATTCCACACCAAATGCAACTTCGAACCCGGCTACTGGGAGCGGTATCAGGCGGTCAACGACAGATTCGCCCAGGAGCTCCTGGCCATCTCCAGCAAAAACGATTTCATCTGGGTCCACGATTATCATCTGATGCTGGTCGCCAGCGGCATCAAGATAGGGTTTGGTCAGCGAAACTGCTGCTATTTTCACCACATCCCCTTCCCGGGTCCGGACATTTTCCTGAAGCTCCCCTGGCGCCGGGAGATATTGAGCGCGCTGCTGGATTTCAGCCTCCTCGGCTTTCAAACCAACGAGGACGTGGCCAACTTCATCCGTTGCCTGGAAGCTGTTTTCTCCGATACCAAGCAACGCTTCAGCCAGGGCCTGCATGAGATCAGATGCGGCTCCAGGACCACCAGGGCCGGGGCCTTTCCTATCAGCATCGACTTCGATTCCTTTGCCCATTTGGCGGCAAGTAATGAAGTTTCCCAAACAACCGCCAAGCTGAAGAGGCTCCACGCCGACCAGCAGGTGATCCTGGGCATCGACCGCCTGGACTACACCAAGGGGATTCCGGAGCGTCTGGAGGCTTTGCGCTACGCCCTTCTTCACTTCCCCGACCTGCGCGGCAACCTCTCCCTGATCCAGGTCCTGGTCCCCAGCCGGCAAGAAGTCCCTGAGTACCAGAACCTCAAAGAGCGCATCCAGGGCCTTATCGGAGAAATCAACGGCCAGTTCACCGAACCGGGCTGGATTCCCATCCATTATCTGTATCGCAGCCTGTCCCGGGAAGAGCTGGTTTCTTTTTATCTGGCCGCGGACATCGCTCTGCTCACCCCGCTTTGGGACGGCATGAACCTGGTGGCCAAAGAATACTGCGCCTGCAACTACCACGAGGACAATGTCCTGATTTTAAGCGAGTTTGCCGGGGCCGCCTCCCAGATGTACCAGGACGCCCTGCTGGTAAACCCGCACAACGTGGTCAATGTGGCCCAGGTGATCCGCCGGGCCTACTATATGCACAAATCCGAGCGGGCCGAACGTATGAAGCGTCTCCGGGAATCCGTCCGCAAAAACGATATCTATTTTTGGCTAAGGACTTACCTGGAGGCCGCCTTTGAAGGCAAATCCCGGATCGGCAGCAGCCGGCGATCCTATTTCTATCTTGCGGAAAGATGCAGTGAGGCCTCCTAAAAAAAGTCTTGGGCAAAACTTCTTGACCGATCCGAACACCGCCCGCAAGATCGCTTCCTGCCTTTCTGCCGGGCCGGGGCAGAAAGTTCTGGAGATAGGACCGGGGTACGGGTCTTTGACCACGCATCTCATGAAGCAGACCGCCCGGCTGTTTGTCCTGGAAAAAGACCCGCACCTGGCCTGGCTGCTCAAATCCGCCTACAGCTCCCTGAACGTCATTTGCGGCGACGGGCTGCTCTTTGACTGGACAAGGCTCAGGGGGGACGGGTATTGGAAGATCATCGGCAACCTGCCCTACAACATAGCTTCCCCTCTGATCTGGAATCTGCTGGCCCGGACCGGCCACTGCTCGAGGATGGTCTTTATGGTCCAGAAAGAAGTGGCCCAGCGGATCAGGGCCGAACCTGGAAGCCGCGATTACGGGGCCATTTCCGTCTGGGTCCAGAACTTTGCCCGGGTGAGCCTGGAGTTTTTTGTCGGTACCAGGGTCTTTCACCCCCGGCCAAGGGTCGACTCCGCGGTGATCTCCCTGACTCCCTTTCACCCGGAAAAAAGGCCGAAAGAGGTCGAAAAGCTGGCCCAACTCCTGCGGCTTTGCTTTCAAAAACGCAGAAAACAGATGTCCACCATACTGCGGCCCCACTGGTCGGGCTCCCTGGAAAAATGGTTTGAAAAACAACACCTTACACCGAAGGTTCGTCCTGAAAGCCTCTCCCCCGGGCAATTCAGGGCGCTTTCCAGGATCATTTTTTAGGCCTATTTGCAATTTTTTTCCCAAAACCCTTGACAAATGGCCGTTTCCAAGTTTAATGAAAATCATCTAGCAAACATGCCCTCGCTAACCAAGGGTCAACTCGGTTGGGGTTAACCAGTGTCTGAACGAAAACGGTGATTGGACGTAAACTTGTCCAGATACGAGGAACAATAAATTTTGAAACCGCAGTGTATTCCAATACATGATGATTTCAAAATTTTGCAGTGACGAAGTAGATGGGCGAGTTTTCGACCAAGCACTAACTAGGTGTTACCCCGGGGCTTCAACCCGGCAGCGGTATTTGGGTTTGTTTGGCCAAGCCTTTCACATTGACCGTTCTGTTTCATCAACCAAAAGGAGGAAGGAAGTATGACCAAAGCCAATCTGATCAACAAGATCGCGGACAAGACAAACCTGACCAAAGCAGATTCTGAAAGGGCCTTGAACGCCTGCCTGGAATCCGTCCAGGACATCCTGGTTAAAGAGGGCAAGCTGACCCTGACCGGGTTCGGCACCTTTGCCGTTGACCAGCGCCAGGAACGCAAGGGCCGCAACCCCCAAACCGGAGCCCCGATCACCATCCCCGCCGCCAAGGTCGTCAAGTTTCGTCCTGGAAAAGTCCTCAAAGATTCAATAAAATAGGTTAGAATAGGATTAGACTTATGATCCCTGGAGAAACCGTCCAAAGCATGCTACCCCAGGACCTCCCCTGGTGGAGGCCCGATTATGCGATTTTTTTTGGAGTGCTGTACGCGGTCCTTCTTGTGATTGGATCAGGACTCGGCCTTGTTCTCCTCAACACCATTCTGCAGATGTTCAGCAAAGACCAATGATCGAACTGTAAGGCATTGACAATCAGCAAAAAATCTCCTAAAATATTGGGCTGGGAATATACCCCGGCCCTTTATTTTTTCTTGCATTACTATCTCATTTTGGTTATACTTAAAAGTTCTCTGTCGAACATAAGATCCTGTCAGCCAAGCTGCTCCTGGTCTCTGCGGCCGGCCTCGGGCGGAGGCAGACCAAACAGCTTCGAGAAACGGTATCTACCCGGCAGAGAAAGGTCCTGCGGCAACCCTTTGCAGGCAGTTGCCGCGAAGACCGCAAAATGACTCATAAAGGGGGTGAGAGCGCATGCCAGGTATCATTGTCGGTGATAACGACAACTTTGATTTTGCCCTGCGCAAGTTCAAAAAGCAGTGCGAAAAATCAGGCATCTTGTCAGAGCTTAAAAAGCGGCAGCATTACGAGAAGCCAAGCATACAAAAAAAGAAAAAAGAAGCTGCGGCCAGAAAACGGTTGATGAAAAAATTCCGCAAGTCACGCTGGACAGAATAACGCTCCCTCCACCTAGTGATTTAGAAACAGACTGAAATGCCGGTTTCGGATCTCGTCCGGAACCGGCGCTTGAATAAAGCCGGAAGTTTCGCCCATGGAAGCCCGGTCTGTGACCTGCCCGCCCTGTTTTGCCCATTCGGTCGAAAGAGTTTTATGGAATCAAGAACCTACCGGTTATTAGATTTTTTCCGCGTCAAAGAACATCTTGGCGGCCTAGCCCTGTCCGTACCCGGGGAAAAGGCCTGCCTCGCACTGCAGCCTTACCAGGACCCTTTTGGCCTCCGGAGCCAAACCGAACTTCTGCATCAGGCCCTGGACTGCTCGCGGGAGATCCGAGACAGCATTTCCCCTTTTCCAGAACTCGAGGGGGTGCTTGGCCGCCTTGATGCGGGTAAGTTCATCGAAGAAGATGGGTTTTGGGCCCTGCAGGTCGTCTTGCAGCAGGCCCTGCAGGTCAATAAGGTCCTGATCTCCCTTGATCCGGTTCGGTCCGCGAGACTCGTTTCTTTTTTTGCAAAGCAGAAGTGGCCGGAAAGGACTATTCAGGGCCTGAAAAGATGCTTGAGCCCGGAGGGCGGGATAAAAGACGAAAGCAGTCCCGAACTGCTCTCGATTCGCCGGGAGCTGCGCCGGATACAATCCCAGTGCACCAAACGTATTGATGCCTATCTTTTCCAGATCAGCGGAGCCCAGTATCTGCAGGACAACTATCTGACCATTTCCGCGGACAGGTATGTCCTGGCGGTCAAAACCAACTTCAAGGGCAAGATCCAGGGCATTGTCCATGATTACTCCCAGACCGGGGAAACCTGTTACGTGGAGCCGCTGTCCCTGGTGGAGCTGAACAACAGGCTCCAGGAGATCAAACAGGAAGAGCGCCAGGCCCGTTATCAGGTCCTGGTCTACCTGACCTCCCTGATCAATCAGGAACGGGAGACGGTTCAGTCCACCTATGACCGGATGATTGAACTCGATGTCCTGCAGGCAAAATTATCCATGGCCCATGAATTCGAGGGGAGAGACCTGCAGCCCGGCGGGCGGGAAGTCCGTCTGCTCAAGGCCAGGCACCCCCTGCTCTTCTGGGAGTCCAAGGATACCCGCCCCCTGGATATCGAATTCAACCCCGGGCAACAGGGTCTCATCATAAGCGGCGGCAATTCCGGCGGCAAGACCGTGGCCCTGAAGACCCTCGGCTTAATAGGGCTCATGGCCTTATCCGCGCTTCCGGTTCCGATTGAAGAGGGAAGCAGTCTTCCGTTCTGGAAGGAGATTCATCCTTTTTTCGGGGACGAACAGAGTCTGGACGAGAATTTGAGCACCTTCACCGCCCAGATAGAACACCTGCAGGCTGCCTGGCCCGGACTGGGCCCAGACTCCCTGGTCCTGCTGGATGAATTCGGAGCCGGGACAGACCCCAGCCAGGGAGCGGCCCTGGCCCAGGCGGTCCTGGACCACCTCCTGGAAAAAGGGGCCTGGTTCATGGCCGCGACTCACTTTCCGGCCTTAAAGGTGTACGGGCTCGGGAACCCAAAAGTTCGGGCCGCCTGCGTTTTGTTCGATCCCGGGACCAGACACCCCTTGTACACCATCGCCTATGACCAGGTCGGACAGAGCCAGGCCCTGGACGTGGCCAGGGAACAGGGCCTGCCCGGAGAAATCATCAAACAGGCGGAAGAATACCTCCTCTTGGACGGAGAAAATTCCGAACGTCTCATCAACCGGCTCAACCAGCTCGCAGTGGAGCGGGAAAAGGAAATGGCCGAGCTTTTGGCCTCAAAACGGCAGCTGGCCCTGGAACAGCAGGAGTGGCGGGACAAAAAGAAAAAGGAACTGCAGGCGCTGATAAAGGAGAGCGAAAGTGCAGCCCGGACCATTCTCAAAGAATGGCGGGAGCAAAGGACCGGCCGCAAGCAGGCCTTGAGGGAGCTGGACCGGCTCAAAAAGGAACTGCGGCGGGAAATACCCGCCCGGGAAGATCGAGCCAACGGAGCCGCCGGGGATTGGTCCAGGCTGGACGTCGGAAGTCCGGTCACCTATCAGCCCTGGCAAAAAAGCGGGAGCATTGAGGAAAAGGACGAAAAAAAACAACGGCTGAAGGTAAACCTCGGCGGAATCAGTATCTGGGCCTCTCCAGAGGAGCTTTGTGCCGTTGAAAAAAATCAGGGTCCTATTGGCGGCACCTACTATCAGCACGGACAGGAAGCCTCGGGTTATTCCCTGGATTTGCGGGGCCAAAGGGCTGAGGAAGCAGAGGCCAATGTGAACCGTTTTCTTGATCAAGCCGTTTTGCAGGGCAGAAACGAATTTGAAATCATCCACGGCAAAGGTACCGGAGTCCTCAAGCAGGTTGTCCGGGAGGTCCTGAAAAGGCACAAGCTGGTGACCTCTTTTTTCCCGGCCCCGGAGAACAGAGGCGGGGATGGCGCGACCCTCGTCCATCTGGATTCAACATTTGACGATAGTTCAAGGAGTTGATTGTTTGAAAGCCTGTTCCTTGAAACCTCGTGGGTGCTTTAAACAAAATGCCTCGAATTTCTCCTGAAAAAATACAGGAAATCAAATCCCGGCTGGACCCGGTGGCTATTGTCCAGCGCTACATCGAACTGAAGCCGTCCGGCGAACGGTGGTCCGGGGTCTGTCCCTTTCACCAGGAGACCAAGCCCTCGTTCAGCCTCAATGCTGCATCCGGGCTGTTTTACTGTTTTGGATGTCAAGCCTCGGGCGACATCATCGATTTTTATTGCCAAATCAATGGCCTGGAGTTTATGCAGGGCGTTCTGGAACTGGCTGCGGAAGCCAGGGTGGAGATAGAAGGGGGCAGCGGCGATTTTTCCGCGGACCGGCTCCGCAAATCCTATTTTCAGATGCATGAACTGGCCCAGTCCTTTTTCACGGCGCAGCTGACGGCCAAGGAAGGGGCTTTGGCCCGGGAGTACCTCCAAAATCGCAATATCAGCCGGGAGACTCGGGAGATGTTCGGCCTGGGCTGGAGTCCTGCCGGCTGGCAGCTTCTCAAGAACCACCTGCTTGAGCACGGCTACAAGCCCGAGAGCGGGGTCCGGGCCGGCTTGCTCTCGAAAAACAACCGGGGCAGGACATACGATCGCTTTCGTTCCAGGATCACCTTTCCCATCCGGGACTTAAGCGGCAGAGTCGTGGCCTACGGGGGGAGGATCGTCGGCGAAGGCGAGCCGAAATACTTAAACAGCAGTGAATCACCGATCTTTAAAAAAGGGGAATTGCTCTACGGCCTCTTTGAGGCCCGCAAACATATCACCCAGTCGAAAACAGCGATTCTGACCGAAGGTTATGCCGACGTGCTTGCCCTTTTCCAGCACAAGTTTGTAAACGCCTGCGGTGTCCTGGGAACCGCTCTGACCAGAACGCAGGTCCGCCGCTTGTCCGGGCTGTGCCAGGAAGTGCTGCTGATCTTCGACGGCGACCGGGCCGGCAGACAGGCCGCCCTGCGCAGCGCTGAAATGATCCTGACCTTTGGGCTCAAGGTCCGGGTGGTTCAACTCCCTGATGGCGAGGACGTAGACAGTTTTCTGCAGAAATTTGGGACAAAGGGGCTGGCTGTTCTCCTGGAAAAATCCCCCGAAGGTCTTGCCTTTTGCCTGGGGATGATTACCCATAATAACTCACCGAGACAAACCATGTCCTGGGCCATTGGTTTGCTCAAGAACCTGCAGGACCCGTCCCTGCTGGCCTATTACCTGCCCCGCCTGGCAGGCGGCCTCGGAATCACCGAACCGGAGCTCAGGGCGGCCCTGAAATGGTCCGGCTCTGCAAAGAAGGAGTGGGCCGAGCCCGCCGCTTTCAAGCACCTGGGTACGGGCCAGCTGGAGAGAGAGCTGCTGCGTTTTGCGATTCATTGTCCGGAGTACAGAAAAGAGCTCGGCAAACACGACCTGGGGCAGGTCCTGCAGACAGAACGCGGCAAAAATCTCTGGACCAAACTGAAAGACTATGGTCATGAGGCCATCCTCCCCCATCTGGACGAGGGGGAAAAACGTTTTTTTATTCAAAGCCAGATGGAATGGACCCGACCGGCCGACCCCGCGGTCCTCTGGGAAGAAGTCCGGGATTTCCTTCACCGCCGGCAGGAGCAAAACACTCGGAGATCGCTCAAGGCAGCACTCGATAAAGCACAGCAAGAAGGAAACGAGACCGAAGTCACCAGACTCTTTCAAGAATATAATAAGCTTATTACGAGGGAACCATGAGCACGATTAAAGACTTTCAACAAATCCAGGCGCTCATAGCCAAAGGCAAGAAAAAGGGCTACCTGACCTTTGAGGAGCTCAACGAGGCTTTACCGGCCGAAGTCAACGAGCCGGAACAGATAGAAGAGATTATCTCTATTTTCCAGCAGCTGGAAATAACCATCGTCGATGAAAGCAACAAGGACAAGGTTGGGATCTACCACAAGGTGATCGAACCGGGAGCGCCTGAAGAGTCCCTCAAGCCTGAAGCCCATCAGGAAAATGAAACTCAGGACCTCTCCAGAAGCTCCGACCCGGTGCGCATGTATCTCCATGAAATGGGCCTGGTCCCCCTTCTGGACCGCGAAGGGGAGGTGGTCATCGCCAAAAAGATCGAGGCCGGAGAACTGGAAGTCCTGCATTCCATGGTCGAGGTCCCGGTGGCCATAGAGTATTTGATCGGGGTCGGGGAAGAACTGAAAAAAGGAAACGTCAAACTAAAGGACGTGGTCAAAACCATTGAGGAAGACGATCCCACGGAAGAGGAAATGAACCAGCGGGAACGGGTCATCAGCCTCCTGGAAGAAATCAAGCAGGTCTACCGGAAAAAACAGTCGATCTACGCCAAGCTGAACGAGACAGCCACCCTGGAAAGACGGGTCCGGGGCATCCAGGACAGGATACTTGAATACAAGCAGGAGCTGGTGGATCGGCTTTTGGCCATCAAGCCGGAAAAGCAGCTTTTAGACGAGATAGTTGAAAACATAAACGACTATGTCCGCCAGATGAACAACTGCCGGAGGGACTATTCGGCCTACCTCCTCTCCGTGGGTAAAACCCAGGCTGAAATCGACGAGCTGTTCAGCAGCCTGGACAAAAGGAAGGTCAGCCCGGTGGAATTGGCCGACTCCATGGGTATGACCGTGGAAGAGCTCTTTTCCTTCAAGGAGATGCTCCTCGGCAAGCGGGAAATCCTGCAGCGGCTCGCGGAGAACTGCTGCCACGACGTGGGTGAACTGGAAGAAATCATGTGGCGGATGGACAATGGCAACATGATGGCCTTAAGGGCCAAGCAGGAACTCATCAGGGCCAACCTGCGCCTGGTGGTCAGCATCGCCAAGAAGTACACCAACCGGGGACTGCAGTTTTTGGACCTGATCCAGGAAGGCAACATCGGATTGATGAAGGCGGTGGACAAATTCGAATACCAGCGGGGCTATAAATTCTCCACCTATGCCACCTGGTGGATCAGACAGGCCATTACCAGGGCCATTGCCGATCAGGCCAGGACCATCAGGATCCCGGTGCACATGATCGAAACCATCAACAAGCTGGTCCGGACCTCCAGATACCTGGTCCAGGAACTCGGCCGGGACCCCTTGCCCGAAGAAATCGCCGAACGGATGGACTACCCCCTGGAAAAAGTCAAAAAGGTCATGCGCATCGCCAAGGAGCCGATTTCTCTGGAGACCCCTATCGGTGACGAGGAAGACTCGAATCTCGGGGATTTCATTGAGGACAAGAGGGCCCTGGCCCCGGCCGACGAGGTGGAGCACACCAAGCTCGGGGATCAGATCCAGGAGCTATTAGGCGAGCTGACCTCCAGAGAGGAGCAGGTCCTGCGCAAGCGTTTCGGTCTCGGGGAGAAATCGGATCACACCCTGGAAGAGGTGGGCAAGCTCTTCAATGTCACCAGGGAACGCATCAGACAGATCGAGGCCAAGGCCCTGCGCAAGCTCAAACACCCTTCCAGGAGCCAGATCCTGCGTTCCTACTATGAAGGCTGATATCCGGCCCCGGCCTGCGGTTAGATCCGCAGGCCCGGGCCGGATATCAGTTCTTGAGTCCGTTCAATTTTCGGGCCCGCTCCCCGGCCTGGGCCAGAATCTCCTCTTCCTTGTCCACGACCTGGTCGCTCATCAGGATTTTTCCGTCACAGATGGTGGTCTGCACGCAGTCTCCATTGGCTGCATAGACCAGATTGGAGATCAGGTTGTGGTTCGGAGTGAGTCTGTGATGCCCCAAATCCACCAGGATACAGTCCGCCAGATAGCCTTCCCTGATCCGGCCCGCTTCAAGGCCGAATATCTCCGCCCCGCTCAAGGTGGCCGCGGCAAAGATTTCAGCGGCCGGCATCAGGGTCGGATCGCCTGATCTGTCCTTGGCTGCCAGGGAGGCGAATTTCATTTCCTCCAGCATATCCAGATTGTTGTTGGAAGAACAGCCGTCCGTTCCCAGGCCTATCGCCACCCCCTTCCGCCGCAGCCGGGCATAAGGAAACCCCCCGGAACAGAGCTTCATATTGGAGACAGGGTTATGGATGACCTTGACCCTTTTTTCGGCCAGAAGCTCAATCTCCTGTTCATTGAGCCACAGACAGTGACAGGCCACGAGATTGGGCCCGAGCAGGCCTAAATCGTCCAGGTATTCAACCGGGCGCTTCCCGAGTTGTTTTTCCAGTTCACGGACCTCCTTTTCAGTCTCTGACAGGTGGATATGGATCAAGAGATCCTGTTCAAGGGCAAAATCCCTGATCCTGCGAAGGGAATCAGCGCTGACCGCATACACCGAATGCGGCCCGAGCAGGAAGCTGATCCGCTTGGAATACTCCCGGCTGGCCGCAAACAGCTCCCGGCACTCCTGCCAGTGCCTTTCAGCTGTCCCGGGATCGCCAAAGTCGATGAACACCGAGGACAGCCCTGCCCGGAGGCCCATTTCCTCCACCGCTCTGGCCGTGCCGGTCCAGTGCCAGTACATGTCGTTGAAAAACGTGGTCCCGGACTTGATCATCTCCAGACAGGCCAGTCTTGTACCGGCGTAGACATCCTCTTCCGTGAGCCTGGCCTCCAGGGGCCAGATGTAGCGCGTCAGCCAGGTGTGCAGCTCCATGTCGTCGGCATAACCGCGCAGCAGGCTCATGGCGGCGTGGGTATGGCCGTTGACAAAGGAGGGCAGGATGGCCTTGCCTCTGCCGTCAAGGACCTTTTCAGCCTCAATATCCAGGTCCGGTCCGATCCTCTCGAACCGGTTCCCCCGGATAAAGACGTCCGTGACCTCATCGTCCAGGCGGACATTGCGAATGAGTATGCTCATTTGGAAGAGAGTAATTGTTAATGGTCAATTGTTAATTGTTAATTGTTAATAAAAGAACTGGTACTCGTAAACTATTACGAAAATCAACAACAACGATTGCTTTGGCGTCAAAATTGGACATCTACCAGGTTTCAGATTGCGGATAACATGCAAAATTATGTTTAAATGTCAGCCCTGCCTCTGGCAGTCATGACATATAATTAATTAATTTATATGAGAATATTTAGCCAGGATTATTATAAAATTGGGTTGAAGTCCACAATTGCCAGTTTGATCGAGGCAGAAACTTCGAAAAAATGACGATGGAGTTTTCCACGAGCTATTCTTGATCTGTCATTCTGAGCGAGTCCGCGAGCGAAGAATCCCTTTTCTTCAGCAGGCCTGCTTTTTTTGAAAACAAATGAAGTTTCATACCAGAAGTTGGCAAAGAACTCTGTAATTAATCATTAACCATTAACAATTAACAATTAGCAATTAGCATCCCTTACAGCCGCTCCCGATCAAAGCACACCCGGTCCTGGTACTCGGCCTGTTTTCCTTTATTCCACCTCTTCACCGGCCGGTAATAGCCTACCACCCGGGTATAGACCTCTGCTTCCTGGTTGCAGTGGGGACAGCTGAAATGCTCCCCGGGCAGGTAACCGTGGTCCTTGCAGATGGAAAAGGTCGGGGTAATGGACAGATAGGGCAGTTTGGTCCGGCTCAGCGCCTTGGTGATAAAGGTCTGCAGGGCCTTGATATCGGCCATGGCTTCGCCGAGATAGGTATGAAAGACCGTCCCCCCGGTATACAGGGGCTGGAGTTCGTTTTGATGCTCCAGGGCGGCGAAGACATCGTCCGTGGCCCCGACCGGCAGGGTCGTGGAGTTGGTATAATAGGGGGTCTCGGTCCCTGAAGTCTGAATGTCGGAATAGAGCTGCTTATCGATCTTGGCCAGCCGGTAGCTCGTGCCCTCTGCCGGAGTTGCTTCCAGATTGTACAGGTTTCCGGTCTCTTCCTGAAACCTGGAGGTCACCTGCCGGAGAAGCTCCAGGGTCCTTTGCATCAGCCTGATCCCGGCCGGGGACTCAATGCCCTTGCCCAGCAGGTTGAGGCAGGCCTCGTGACCGCCCAGGAGCCCGATGGTGCTGAAATGCCCTTTCAGTCCATTTTTCAGATAGCGCCTGGAAAAGGGGTACATGCCGAGCTCCATGTTGTCCGTGACCCATTTGCGCTTGAACTCCAGGGAGTCCTTGGCCAGGGAGGCATATTCCGTGACCAGATCCAGGAAGTCCTCCTCATCCTGGGCCAGATAGCCCAGCTTGGCCAGGTTCAAAGTGACCACCCCGATGGACCCGGTCAGGTCCCCTGCTCCGAAGAGGCCGCCGGTGCGCTTCCTGAGTTCCCGGATATCCATCTGCAAGCGGCAGCACATGGAGCGCACGTCTTCCGGCTTGAGATCGGAGTTGATAAAATTCTGAAAATAGGGGACCCCGTATTTCGCGGTCAACTGCAAAAGGAGCTCCCCCACTCTGGAATCCCAGGGAAAATCCCGGCCCACATTGTAGGTCGGGATGGGAAAGCTGAAGATCCGTCCGTGGTAATCCCCTTCCAGCATGACTTCCAAAAAGGCCTGGTTGATCATCTCCATTTCCGGCTGATACTCTTTATAGGTCCGATCCTGAAGCCGGCCGCCGAGGATCACCCCCTCCTTGGCGATGTGCTTGGGGGGCACCAGGTCGAAGGTCAGATTGGTGAACGGGCTCTGTCCTCCCCAGCGGGAAGTGGTATTTAAGTTGTAGACAAATTTCTGCACCGCCTGCTTGACTTTTGCATAGGCCAGGCCGTCCTCGCGCACAAACGGGGCCAGATAGGTATCCACATTGTTGAAGGCCTGGGCCCCGGCCCACTCGTTTTGCAGGGTCCCCAGGAAATTGACCATCTGTCCGAAGGCAGAGTCCAGATGCCTGGCCGGTCCGGAGGAACAGCGGCCCTCGAGGTTGAAGCCTTCCAGGAGAAGATCCCGGAGTGACCAGCCGGCGCAGTACCCGGCCAGCCCGAAAGAGAGGTCATGGATGTGAAAATAGCCGTGCTCATGGGCCTGGCGGACTTCCTCAGGATATTTCTCCAGGGAATACCGGGCCTGGACCGAACCCGAGAGATGGAGCATCAACCCCTGGAACGAATGGGCCATATTGGCATTCTCCGCCACCCTCCAGTCTTCTTTGTTGACATAATTGTCGATTATCTGGCTGATATTCAAGAAGGCCTCTTTCTGACTTCGCAGCTGCCGCCGTTGTTCCCGGTAGAGGATATAGCGCTTGGCCACATGGAATAGTCTGCTCTCCATGAGCACCTGCTCCACAAAGTCCTGGACCTGCTCCTGTTCCGGGATCCTGGTCCCGGTCAGCTTTTTCTCGACTTTAAAGGCCAGTCTCTTGGCCAGAAGCGGATCCTTGACCCCCTTGGCCTGCAGGGCCTTCAAAATGGCCTGGGCGATAGGCTCCACAGACCAGGTCTCCAAACGGCCGTCCCGCTTTCTGATCTGTTCCGGTTTCTGGGCATCTTGCTTTGACCTGCCGAGGCGGTCGTCAAACTGTTCTACAAACATCCGCTCCCTCCTTTGCAAAATACTTACGATCTGGGCACATAGTCCTGGAGGACGAGGTCATGGCTTGCCGGGAGACAGGACCTGGCAAGCTCGATATCCTCCCTGGTCAGGGCCGGCACCTTGGTGCAGCGAAAGGAGACCCTGGAGCCGAACTCCACTGCCGTCTCGAAGACCGAGGCGAAAGCCGACTCCGCCTGCCTGGAGGAACATCGCCCCCCGGTCAGCTCCGGATACTTCGCAAAGGGGCCTTTGAGATCCACGGCCACTTGCAAAACCAGGTCCGCGGCCAGCAAATCGTGCAGAATCCGGGGTCTCAGACCGTTGCTGTCCACTTTCAGCGGCAGGCCTCTTTCCTTGATGGCTGCACAGACATCCTTAAGCCCCGGTATCCCGGCCGGCTCGCCACCGCTGATGACGACCCCGTCCAACCAGTTCCGCCGGGATCGCAGGTAGGCAAGGATCGCTTTCCTGGAAATCAGGGGCAGGGTCTCGGGATTGACGGCCAGGTGCCAGTTATGGCAGGTCGGGCAGCGCAGATTGCAGGTGCCGAAGAAGAGGACCAGGCTCACCTTTTCCGGCCAATCGCAGAGGCTCACCGGCTGAAAACCGCGAACATAGGACCAGGGATCGTTTGCATCGAGCTGCATCCTATCTCAATCTCCCTATCGCTGCGATTCCGGGCGGTACCGGGAATGAACACGTGTAAAAATAACAGAATAGCATGGCCTCTGCAATACCGCTTGAAGGGCTTTGACCTCTGCGTTCTTCCACTATGCCTCTAAAATAACTGTTTATATATTATCAAACTTGCCCCTTCGATCCCTGTGGACCGGAGGCAAATTTGATATCAGACCGGAATGAGACGATACTCCCGGCTGCCGAGGCCCAGTTTCCGGGCGTACTCGAAACAATAGGCAGCCTCGGCCGAGGGGTGCAGGGCGGCGAACTTGTCCGCGCCGGGCTGCCAGCCTGCGGGCAGGACCGAGGCCTGCCCCGGGGCGAGGTTTACCAGATCAAGGCTGGCCTGGTCCAGGGCCACCGGATCCAGTGAGGCCAGGACTCCCAGATCGGGACAAAAGGGGCCATTGCTGCCTCCTGAACAATCACAGCCCGAGGTGATGTGCAGCAGATAGTTGAGATGCAGGACCGGCCTGGTGAATGCAGAGAGAACCGCCCCGGCATATTCCACCATCCGTTCCATGAAAACCGGTAATTCCACCTCAAAATCCACTCCCAGGGCCCCCTGCCTGCAGGCCAGCAAACAGGCCGCGCAGCCGGTGCAGCTAGCCCGGTCCAGGTTTACCTTCCCTTCTTCATCCAGCCACAGGGACCCGCCCCCGCAGACCTCTATGCAATCCCCGCAACTCCTGCATTTTGCCGGGTCTAGCCTGGGCCCCAGGCCGCAGTGCTGTTGCATCTTCCCTTTCCTGGTGGCGCAGCCCATGCCCATATTCTTCAGGGCACCGGCAAACCCGGTCAGATCATGGCCGGTCACATGGCTGATGTTGACCAGGGAATCGGCATCCAGGATATCTCCGGCCAGGTAGCAATGCTCGAAGTGTCGTCCCGGACCTTTGACCGAGACCTCATGGTTGCTCTTCAATCCGTCGGCAATGACTACCGGCGCCCCGAGAAGAAGCGGATCGAAGCCATGCTCTGCAGCCTGCAGAGCGTGGGAGACAGTCTCCCCGCGTTGTCCGATATACAGGGTGTTGGTGTCGGTCAGAAAAGGCTTGGCCCCGGCTTTGCGGAAAAAATCGACCACCGGCTTGAGCAGCCGCGGCCCGATAAATCCGGAGGATCCCTTTTCTCCGAAATGGACCTTCAGGGCCACCAGATCCCCTGGCTGCAGAAACGAGGCATACCTGGAATCCTTCAGCAACCTGCGCAGCCGTCTGTCATAGGGCACCCTGCGGGAGGAACTCAAATTCCAGAAATAGACACTCGCAGCCATGACAAGTTTCCCCCGTCTCGCTTAAAGCTGTTGACTTTCATTCAATACAAGCACGGTACGCAGGTCTGAATTTCGTTGTAAACCCGGCCTTAAAAAACGCTCAGCGCAAATATCAGGGCAGCGCCGGGCGGTCCTTCTTTGCTCACTTTAGGGCCTTGTCCCGGTTCTCGGGAAAATAGAGCCAAGCGACTCGACTAATCAAAAAAGCCGCTGATCTTCTCCGTGATCACGACCTCGAAAGGACTCAGGCGATTATGCTCCATGACCCGCCTGATCCCCGATTCAAATCCCCGGGCCAGACTCTCCTCTGCAGGGATCAGCTGGAGCAGGATCCTGGCCCGGCCTAGAACCCGAATCCGAAACGCAGTCAATCCCAGCCCGACAAGCTCATCTTCTGCCCGGCCCACCTGTTGCAGCTCCTTCTTCTCAGGCCTATATCCATAGGCAAACCTGGTCAGCAGGCAGGGCCTGGAAGGCTGGTCCGGGCAATCCAGCCCGATCCGTCCGGCCTGTTGCCGGATGGCCTGCTTGGTAAACCCGGCCTCGGCCAGAGGGCTGAAAATCCCAAGCTCTGCCAAGGCCTTGAGCCCCGGGCGGTATGCATCCCGGTCCGAGAGGTGACTGCCCTCCACGACCCGGGGCCGGTCCAGCTTCCGGCCATGCTCCAGAGCCCTGGAAAATAGGTCCCGCTTACAAAAATAACAGCGCTGCCGGTCGTTGTGCAGGACATCTTTCTCCTTGAGTGGGTCGACCGGCAACAGATCGAACCCGATTCCGCTTTTTTCCAGAAAGTCAAGCGCCTGCTCTTTTTCCCGCCGGGTCATCCGGGGACCGTCAAAGAACACGGCTCTGAAATCGAGGCCGAAGCGAACAATAAGGGCTGTCAGGAACCGGCTGTCCACGCCGCCGGAAACAGCCACCAGGCCGGGTTGCAGCCCTGTCAGCAGCCCCTTGATCCTGCGCATCTCTGGATCTGTCCCCAGGCCTTCTTTCATTCGTCCCATCATCCATTCTTTCCGTTTTTTAAGCCGTAAACGCGCTTTGTTTCAAAATCCACCGGGCCGGACTTGCCAAAAATCCATTCAAACAGTATACAATTACCAGGTCCGGACGACCATGCTTTTAGGAGTGTAAAGAAAGAACCTGACTTTGACAATCATGAGAACCATGCCGAATCTGGATGCCGACGTCATTATCGTGGGCAGTGGTCCCGGAGGCTGCAGCGCGGCCCATTTCCTGACAAAGAATGGCTGCAGGGTCCTGATCCTGGAACAGAAAAGGCTGCCCAGATACAAAACCTGCGCCGGAGGAGTGCCCGATGCCGGGCTGGCCCTCTTCCCTTTTTCCTTTGACCGGGTCATCGAACAGAAGATCCACCGCTTCTCCTGCGTCTGCGGCCGGGAGACCGTGACCATGGACGTCCCGGACAGGACACTGTCCATGGTCATGCGGGACAGATTCGACCAGTACCTCCTGGAACGTTCCAGGGCGGAGGTGGCGGAGGAGACCCGGATCACCGGCCTGAGCCAGGACGAACACAAGGTGGTGGCCACTGCATCAGACGGCAGGACATTCAGGGCCAGATACCTCATCGGGGCGGACGGTCCCAACTCCAGGGTTGCCGGTGTCCTGGGTCTGAGGCCGGACAGGCGGGTACACATCGCCCTGGAAGCGGAAGCAACCGTGCCCGGGGACATCTTACGATCTTTTCAGGGACGCATTCTGGCCGGTTTCGACGTCCTGCCCGCAGGCTACTACTGGATCTTTCCCAAGTCGGATCACCTGTCCGTGGGCATCGGCTCTCTCCGTCCCGGAAAATACAATCTTAGGCAAAAACTGCAGGACCGGATGTCCAGCTTCGGCATCGATCTCTCCAAGTCCCGGACCAGGGCCTACCCCCTACCTGTTTTCTCCAGACTCGAAAAAGTACATTCAGGCAGGGTCCTGCTTGTGGGTGATGCCGCCGGCCTGGTGGACCCCTATACCGGGGAGGGCATCAGACATGCCATGTTCAGCGGCATGACCGCCGCAGAGACCATCCTGGCCGGGAGGATCCAGAATTACACCAGGAGAATACAGGATGAGATCGCCAGGGATCTGCTCTGGGCCAAACGCCTGGCCGGGTTTTTCTATGCCAGACAACACTTTTCCTTTCACTACCTGATCCGCAACCGCTGTATCTTTCAGACCATGCTCAAGACCATCACCAATCAGAAAAGCTATAAAAGAGCCATCCTCAGCTGGCCGCTCTACCTGTTCCACCTGTTCAACAGGCAGCCCTTCGATCTGAATAATCCATGACCGCTTCTCATCCAGCCCCGGGACGCACCTTCCGCCTGTGCTGTCTGTCCAAGGAGACTCACCTCGTGGAATCCATGCTGCTGGCTGAAGGCTACCGCTTCAGCCCTCTGGATTTCTATGGCCCGGCCCGGGTTCTTACCCGGGAACCCAGGCCTCTGGGCGGATCACTGGCAGCTTCCTTCGGCCTGATCTATATCCAGGACCGCTCCTCCATGCTCCCCCCCCTGGCCCTGGAAGCGGATTTCGGGGAGACCGTGCTTGACATGTGCGCCAGCCCCGGCGGCAAAACAGGGATCCTGTCCCGGATGACGGGCAGAAAAGGGCTTGTCCTGGCCAACGAACCACCAGGCAAACGTCTGTCCACCCTCAGGCGGAATCTGCTCGTCAACAATTTGATGAATGTCGTCAGCAGCGGCTATCATGGGGAAAGATTCCCCGAGACCCCGCAGGCCTTCTCCCGCATCCTCCTGGACGTCCCCTGCAGCGGCTGGGGCACTGCCGAAAAGAACCCCCGGGTGACCACCATCTGGAGAGCAGAGAAGCTCGGCCCTTTGTTGGGTCTCCAGCAGAGACTCCTCAGCAAATGCGCCGGCCTTCTGGCCCCGGGAGGCAGGCTTCTCTACTCCACATGCACCACGAACATCGCTGAAAACGAGGATCAGGTCCTCTGGGCTGAATCGCAACTGGGCTTGAAACAGGCTGAATTGAAGCCTTTTCCGGGTTTTGCTGCTGAAGGTCCCCTTAGAGCCGGGGCGGCAAAATGTATGCGCATCCAGGGAGGGGCCTCGAAGGGGCAGTCCTTTTTCCTGGCCGCCCTGCACAGGACCGGCCGGGAAGAGGCGCAAGGCCGGGCCGCCGCAGCTGCCTCACCGCGGTCTTCCAGCCCGGAAAATCCCTTCGCCCATCGGGTCTGCTTCTCTCGTCTCCCGGAGGGCGGGGTCCGGGAGGTCAAGCGCTGTCTTGAATTTGTACCGGAGGCCGCCCTCAGGGAGCTGCCGGAGGAGATCAAATGGCAGGGGTTCTACCTGGGCAAAAAAAGGGGGACCTCCCTTGTCTCGGCCCGGGCCAGGCTGCTTTTGCCCCCCAGAGGACAGGGTCCGGAGCTGGTCCTGGAGAATGTGGAACAACTGAGACAGCTGCTGTCCGGTCAAAGCTTTCGCACCCCCGGAGCACCCAAGCAGCGATTCCTCGGCCTCTACTACCGGGAGCTGCCCCTGGGATGGCTGAGCGTCAAGGGATCGAGGTGCTTCTGGAGCGACCGCACCTGAATCCAGATTTCCTCAATCCAGATTTCCTCAGGGAAATCTGGATATAAATATTTTAGTCTTCAGTAAGAGCAAGATCTTACGGTATCAAGGTGAGCTGGATCAGTCTGCGGTACACCGTCCATTGACTCCTGGTCAGCAGAGCTGCAGGCTTCAGCCGTCCCTCTGCCGGTTCAGCTCTTCCACCTTGTGGTTGTAAAACCCGATCACCTCTCTTCTTCTGAGCATCCCCAGCAATCGGCCGGGATCGTCTTCAGCCACCACCGGGAGGCTGTCGATATTCTTGCGGGTGAACTTGTTCATCACGGTGTGCAGGTCCTCGCTCAGGGTGGTGCTGATGATGTTGTTACCGGCAATGTCTTTGACCAGGACCAGGGCCTCCACTTCAGGGGTAAAAAGAACGCTGCGGAAATCGTTGAGGGAGAAGATGCCCGAGAGTCTGCCCTGATCATTGACCACCGGAAAGTAGTGTTGATCGGTCTGGGTGTAAAAATCCTTGAACTCGGAGAAGGTCATGGGTTCAGGGATGGTATGGACCTGCCGTATGGATTCTTCGAGGTCCCGGACCCGGTACGATTCCAGGATGTTGACGAAAAATTCCCCGGCATGGGCTGCAGAGGCCGCCCTGTTCTTGACCTGCTCCTTGTAGATGGTGAAGCGTTGGGAGAAAAAATAGCAGAGCATGCAGACCAGAAGGCTCGGCAGAAGCAGGTGATAGGAACCGGTCATCTCGCTGACGAAAATGATGGTGGAGATCGGGGTGTTGGAGACCGCGGTGAAGAACCCGGCCATACCCACGATGACCATGGCCCCCGGGGAGATAAGGCCGGGCCAGAGGGCTTCGAAGGCCTTGCCCACGGCTCCGCCAAAGGCCCCGCCGATGACCACCGAAGGCCCGAAGACCCCGCCGCTGCCTCCGGAGCTGATGCTGAAGGATGTGGTCAGGATCTTGCCGAAGGCTACCCCCAACAGGAGCAGCAGGCCGAGCTCGTTGTAGATGCCCTGCTGGACCACCCCGTAGCCGAAGGCCAGGGTCTGCGGCAGGAAGAAGCCGATCACCCCTGTGCACAGCCCCCCGATGGCCGGCTTGAGGTGCCGGGGGGCCTTGACCCTCTCGAAAACCGTATGCACGCCGTAGAAGGTCTTGACATAGAGATAGCCGCCTCCGACCAGGACAAAGGCCAGAACGACATACGGCCCTAGTTCCACAGGGTTGGTGAAGGTAAAATCCGGGGCGGAGAACAGGGCCCCCCAGCCGAAGGTCAGGCAGAAGACGCAGTAGGCCACCACCGAAGCGATCCCGGTGGGGATCAGGACTTCGGCCTCGAACTCCGGGTCCTTGTACAGGACCTCGGCCGCAAACAGGGCCCCGGCCAGCGGGGCACGGAAGATGCTGCCGACGCCGGCCCCCACCCCCGCGGCCATCATGATCCGGCGTTCCCGGTCGGTCAGGTTGAGCTTCGTGGCCAGAAAAGAGCCGAATCCGGCCCCGATCTGGGCAATGGGCCCCTCCCGTCCGCCGGAGCCGCCTGAAGTCAGGGTCACGGCCGAGGCGATGGTCTTGATGATCGGGACCCGGCCCCGGATAAAGCCGCCTTTGTTATGGTAGGCGTCAATGGCGGCATCGGTTCCGTGCCCTTCTGCCTCCGGGGCAAAGGTATAGACCAGCCAGCCGCTGACGATGCCTCCCAGGGCGGGCAGGAAGAGCAGAATCCAGCGGTTGAAGACCGTGCTCGTATGTTCGAAGAGTTCGGGTTCACCGGCCGGGGCGTGGGGCCGGTACCCGGCCAGGGCATCCAGGAGGTAGTGTGTGCCCAGGTTGCACAGGAGTTGAAAAAGGATGGATCCAAGACCGGCGATGATGCCGATCAGGACGAAAGTAAAGAGCCATTTGCCGGTCGCGCTCAGCTGCTGGCTGCAGCAAACCCTTTTCAAAAATGAAAGGCCGGACTCGGTCCGTGCTTGCGTGTCCATAACAGGGATCTCTGATTCAAGTGGTCTGAATCAGGATATAAAGCTCGCTCCTTGTGTCGGTCATCCGCTTTGAGCCGTCAGGCCTTGTCCTGACGGCTCAAAGCGGATATTATTATATTTATTTTTGAACCAATGAGGCCTGTACTGCTCAATCAATTGTTCTTTTCTTCTTGCTCGGGAATGGCCAGGTCCGGATCCTTGAGGATCTCCCGGGCCGTGGCTATATCCGCATTGATCTGGGCCAGGAGTTCCTCGACCCCGGAGAATTTCTTCTCGTCCCGGAGTCTTTTCACGAAATGGACCTTCAGGGTCTGTCCGTAGAGGTCCTGGTCGAAATCGAAGATGTGCACCTCCACGGAGAGCTCGTGGTGGTTGAAGGTCGGGTTGTAGCCGACATTGGCCACTCCGGGCAGGACCTGCTTCTTTCTCTCGGCCCAGACAGCATAGACACCGGGCTTGGGGAAAAGTTCATCCACGAGCCTCAAGTTGGCCGTGGGCACTCCCAGGATAGGGCCACCCCGTCTCTGCCCCTGGACCACCTCTCCGGTTACCTGATAAAAGCGTCCGAGCAGGGGCCTGGCTTCCAGGACCCGGCCCTCCTGAATCAATTTCCGAATCCGGGTTGAACTGACCACTGCGCCCTCCTTTAGGACCGGATCGATCCGGTGGACCTGGAAACCAAACTCTTGGCCGAGGCTTTGCAGCAGTTCGAAATTGCCCCGGCCGCCCTTGCCAAAGACATAGTCATGGCCAATGACCAGGTCCTTCATGCGCAGTCCCTGCACCAGAAACTGTTTGACGAATTCCTCCGGGGCGAGCTCGGCCGTTTTTTTGGTGAAGTTCAGACAGAGCACGAAATCAAGACCCTGCCTGGCCAAAAGCTCGAGCTTCTGCTTCTTCAAGGTGATAAACGGCGGGGTCTGGCCGAGTATGACCCGCAAGGGATGGGGATCAAAGGTGATGACCACACTGGGTAAATTTGCCTGCAGCCCTTTTTCCCTGGTTCTCTGTAGCAGGGTCTGATGCCCGAGGTGGACTCCGTCGAAATTGCCGATGGTCACGCAGGAACCGTTTTCAAGGAGTGGAGTGAGTTCGTGTACCGTTTCAAAAATGTTCATTTCCTTCCCATCTGCAGACAGATTTACCGGAGCAACCTCCCCGGGTTGCCTTTGTGCTACCTCAAATGGACTCGCTCCGCAAGGATGAAATGTCTGCCCGCCTGTTTGGGCAAAAGGCCTTCAGCATCTCTCAACACTCTAGAAAAATGGTAATAATTTTTTTGCCAAAAAATTCTTGTCAAGAAAGCAAATATCGTCTATAAAATTTTTCTTTGCCGAAGTGGTGGAACTGGTAGACACGCTAGGTTCAGGGTCTAGTGGGCAGTAGCCCGTGGGAGTTCGAATCTCCCCTTCGGCACCATTTATATCAGAAACAGGTCTTGCAAATTCCGGTTTTCTGATTTAAATGCTGGCCTCCAGCCGAGGTAGCTCAGTCGGTAGAGCAGGGGACTGAAAATCCCCGTGTCGGCAGTTCAATTCTGTCCCTCGGCACCAGAAAAAACAAAGGCTTACGGCAACAGTCGTAAGCCTTTTTCTTTTTAAGGGCTATTTTGAATCACGTCTGGGGTCAGGTTTTATTTTTTGAGCCAAACTCGGCCCCTTCACAACAGATTGAAATATCTGCTTTTCTGTATCTCGCACATCGCCTCACGTCCGGGCCGCCCATTGGCATGCGTTCTGGACAGGTTCTCGGTCCAATCCAGAGAATCGCCGCAGTGTCGTGAAGTGGCTGCCTCCTGTTCCTGTGGGGTTCGGATGGGAGGAAGTCGAGAGAGAGGTGGTCTTGACTGACTGAATGTATTTTCCAATTCCGTGGAGTGAGGGGATATGAGTGACAATCAGATCTACTCTCGATTCCCCAAAGGATGAAAATCGAGTTCTCTCTGTTCAATTCAATTTAAATCTGGAGATACCTCTTTCGAGGCCTTGCCTAACACAGGCTTTGATGATACGGCTATCTCAATGTTTTTATTACAATATGATAAGAATCAGCTTGTCTGAATCCCGATCTGCTTATCAGTACAAATTGAAAACCTCTCAAAGGGCAAGCCACCCCCTGACTTCCAGAGCGTACGCAATTTCAGGCTCAAAATTCAAGTAAGTCGTATATAAAGCCTCAGGAGACATCCATGCCGCCCCTGCCCACCATCTTTGACATCTGCACCCCACGTGAAGATGTGATCCAAGGCGCGATCACCGAGTCGGACTTTGCCGCTGACCTGGCTCAGGTCCTGCGGAAAGACGCTCCGGAGGAATACACAAACCCGGTTCGATTCTTTGCCAACACCCATCCCACCCGGGGTCTGAAAGACCTGCTCCTGAACGTCTGCCGGCGCCTCAATTCCAGCAGCGACCAGATTGCCTCAATTTTCCGCCTGGATACCAATTACGGAGGCGGAAAGACCCATGCTCTGATCGCTCTGACCCATGCCGTCCAGGGCATGCAGGACGTGCCCAATGCCGGGGAATTCATTGCCTCCAAAGACATGATCCGGGACAGGGTTCGCATTGCGGCCTTTGACGGAGAAAATGCCGATCCCACAAACGGGCGGCTTCTCGGCGACGGCATCCGGGCCTACACCCCATGGGGGGAAATCGCCTATGCTCTCAATGGAATTGAGGGCTATGAGCTCATCCGCAGAAGCGACCTGGAAGGCGCCGCCCCTGGTTCAGAGACCATCAGGGAGCTCTTTGGAGGCGACCCCACGCTGATCCTTCTGGATGAACTCTCGGTCTACCTGCGCAAGCTCAAGGCCAGGCATCGAGAACGGGTTGGAGGCCAGTTGACCGCCTTTTTGACCTCTTTGTTCAAGGCGGTTGAATCGACACCCAATGCAGCTCTGGTCTATACCCTGGCCATTGGCAAAGGCGGGGTGGCCACGGACGCCTACACCGAGGAAAACCAGTTCATCGCGGACAAGATGGAAGAGGCGGAAAGCGTTTCCGCCCGCAAAGCCACCCTGCTTGATCCCACTGAAGAGGACGAGACGGTCAAGATTTTGCAGCGACGGCTCTTTACTTCCATTGACGAGACAAAGGCCAAGGCCGTTATCGAGGCCTATCGCCGGATGTGGTCAAACCAGAAGGAGCACCTGCCCGGCACTGAAGCCCATGCCGGCGTGCTGGAGAGCTTTGAGAGGGGCTATCCCCTGCATCCTGAACTTATCGATATCCTCAAGGAAAAGACCTCCACCCTTGGTAACTTTCAACGGGTTCGGGGCATGCTCCGACTTTTGGCCAGGACCGTGGCCAGGCTCTGGGCGCAGAAGCCATCCGAGGCCTCTGCCATCCACCTGCATCATGTTGATCTTTGCCATGAGCCCATCCGGCAGGAAATCGTGACCAAGCTGGGGCAGCAGGCCTTTGTCCCGGCTCTGCGGGCCGACATTGCCGCTGTGGAACGCGACCAGCCGTCCCTGGCCCAGGAACTGGACAAGCAGTTCTACGCCGGACTGCCGCCATACGGCTCCTATGTGGCCCGGACTATCTTCTTCCATACCCTGGCCTTTAACGAGAGCCTCAAGGGGGCCGGCCGGGATCAGATCCGTTTTGCCATTCTGTCTCCTGGAACCGACATCAGTTTTATTGACGACGCGATCAGACGTTTTGTCCAGGCCTCGGCCTACCTTGACGATCGTCCCAATGCCCCGCTTCGCTTTCTGACCGAGGCCAATCTGACCCAGATGGTCAGACGCCAGGAAAAACAGGTTGACCCAGGCGAAGCCAGGGCCCAGCTCAACGATCGGATCAAGAGTATCTTCGGCGGGCAGACCCTGAATCTGATCCCGTTTCCGAGCATGTCCAACGAGATTCCGGATGATGCCGGCGAAAACATGCCCGTCCTGGCCCTCATCAATTACGACGCGGCTGAGGTCAGCGGCGAGCGGATCAGGCTCCCGGATTTGATCAAGCGCTTGTACCGGGAAAAGGGGGCCAGTGGTGACCTGCGCATGAACCGCAATACCCTGGCCTTTGTGGTGGTGGATGCCCAGCGCAAGGACGAAATGCGCAGAAAAATGACCCGACGTCTGGCCCTGGGGATGCTCAGGGACCCGCAGCGGCAACAGGAGCTGGCTGAATACCAGCAGGACCGTCTCAAGGAATGGTACCAGCGCTCAGAGCAGGAACTGGCCCTGTCCATCCAGCAGGCCTACCGGCACATCTTTTATCCGACCCGAAACAGAGTTGAAGGGGCGGACGTGGATCTCGGCCACACGGTCATCGAAGTCCAAAGCGCCTCAGACGCTCCAGGCAACGGGCAAAAGCAGGTGGTCAGGGTCCTGCGGGACATCAACAAGCTCCGGCTTCCTGAAGATACTCCGGATTCTCCCATTTATATTCGGGACCGAACCCCTCTCAAGAAGGGATACATCTCCACGGCTGCCTTGCGTAATGAATTTCGGCGCGATCCGTCTCTGCCGATTCTGGTGGGCCATGATGTCTTCATCAAAGGCATCAGGCAGGGAATCGAACAAGGCGAATTTGTCTACACAAGCGGCGATCTCCTCTGGGGCAAAGGCGATCCCTGGGCAGACATCAAGATCGATGAACAGTCCTTTGTATTCACCACAGCCTACGCCAGAGAAAACGAGATCTGGCCGCGGCCGGCACCCGAAGCAAGTCCTCAGCCTGAACCGGAAGCTTCAGACCAGCCGGGCTCTGAACCTGAACCTCCAGGTCCCGGGGTTCATGAACCTGAACCAGAGCCCCCGCCGCAGGAGCATGTTTTTCACGAAGAAGGCGTACTCAAGGAGGCCCTGACCAAAATCTGGGAACGGCTCAGAACCAGGAACTATGAAACTGTTGTCTCTCTGACCCTGAAGATCTACGATGCCGGTGACGGGTTCAAGCTCCTGGGCCTGGTGGGCGCCATCCCCAAGGCGGACAAGCAGGTGAATATCCAGGGAGAATATGAGACCGCCGAGGGCAGTGAGCTGAGCATCGAGTTCAAGGGGAAGGTTCCTGACGCCCAGCCGGTCAAGGACTTCCTCGATCCCCAACTCCGGGCGGCAGAAGAAAAGGACGTGACCATCACCTTTGACCTCAACTTCAATCCAGGCCTGCCCATGCAGGGGGACGAACCGGAAAAAATGACCCAGCGCTTGACCAGGTTCGGCACCGGGG
>JAIPDR010000131.1 GCA_021737615.1 Desulfohalobiaceae bacterium
CATTGCGGGCGGCTTATTGATTACGAGCGAAAGGACGGAGCCTGTGATGACTGTTGACCACCGGCTCCTGATCGTTTGCGTCCTTTTGGATCATTTTCCGTCTCTAGGGTGAGGATTAATCATTAACCATTTAGAGGAGGTTCAAATGGACAAACCTATGAATGACGAGATTCGCAGTGCGGTTCGGGAAAGCTACGGAAAAGTTGCAGCATCAGGGCGCTCCGATTGCGCTTGTGGATGTACCGCCACGCAACCCGAAGTGCCTTCGGACGAAAAAAAAGATACACAAGAGATGCGGAACGTTTTGAATGTCGATTTGTTGGTGATTGATCTTAATACCTGCAAACGCTGCGTCCCGACTGGAGATCAGTTAAGAACTGCAGTGCAACTCCTCAAGCCGGTGGCTGATGCGCTTGGGATTGCGCTGCGACATAACGAGATTGTTGTCCAAACGGCAGCTGAAGCGAAGGTGAATGCTTTGTTGAGTTCTCCCACGATACGGCTGAATGGCCGGGATATCGCTCAGGACATCCGTGAATCAGTATGTGAGTCCTGTGGAGATCTCACTAACAACACCAGCATTGACTGCCGTGAGTGGCATTACCGTGGCAAGGTGTTCCCTTACGCACCGCTTCCATTGGTAGTCGAGGCAATCATGGGCGCCTTGCTGAATATTGATGAAATGCCGCTGGTTGTTCCAGCCCCCCTTGAAGAATTGCCGGAAAACTTGCAACGGTATTTTGATGATAGGAAGGAAGGCAAAGTCGAATCATCCTGCTGCGGCTAGGAGATGGCTTCCTTAAAAGGTCAAGTTGTACTTACGGTCGTCATAAATTGAGGTTTTCATTATACGGAAATCCTGGCAGTAGATGCTTTAATTTTCAGCAATCTTGCAATTTATTTCTCTCGTAAGTATCTACAGCATCCCAGCATTCCAGCATCTCCTCACTCCTCACTCCTCACTTCCTCCTGCGGCGGCCGGCTCATCGTCTCCAGGATCTCTTCGGCCAGCTCCAGGGCCCGGAGCCCGTCCTCCCCGCTGACCAGAGGCCTTTGGCCCTCTTGCACGGCCCGGGAAAATTCCTCCAGCTGCAGCAGCAGGGCATTGACCTCCGTGACTTCCGGCCGGCGCAGGCAGATCTGTCTGGCCTGGTCCCCGGTGCCGATGCGGCCCAGGGGGGTCGAGCCCACAGAAGAGGGGCCATCCCCGGCCTCTTGGGAATCGAGCTCGATGATCTCTGTCTTGTGCTCTAAAAAATCCACGGACACATAGGAGTTCGGCTCGAAGATCCGCATCTTGCGCATGTCTTTTGCGGAAATGCGGCTCGAGGTCAGGTTGGCCACGGCCCCGTTGGCGAATTCCAGGCGGACGTTGGCGATGTCGTCCGAGGGGGAGACCACGCCCACCCCGCAGGCATGGACCGCCTGCAGCGGGGACTCGATCAGGGTCAGGACCAGGTCCAGGTCGTGGATCATCAGGTCCAGGATGACGCTGACGTCGTTGCCCCTGGGGTTGAAGCGGCTCAAGCGGTGGGACTCGATGAACATGGGGCAGAGCTTGGTCCCGGCCAGGGCCAGGAAGGCCGGATTGAAGCGTTCGATATGTCCGACCTGGATCAGGCGCTTTTTGCCTTTAGCCAGGGCGATGAGGCTCCTGGCCTGGTCGCTGGCCGCGGTGATCGGTTTTTCTATGAACAGGTGGCAGCCGTGCTCCAGGGCGGCCAATGCCAGGCTGTAGTGGTCCTCGGTCGGGGCCGCGATGCTCACGGCCGGGACCGCGTCCAAAAGCTCCTCCAGGCAGGCAAAGGCCCGGGTCTGGCAGCGCTCGGCCTCGGCCCGGCACCTGTCCCGGTCGATATCCAGGACCCCTACCAGGTTCAGCTCCGGGCTTTTGGCCGCGAGCTCGGCGTGGATCCTGCCCAGGTGGCCGACCCCGATGATGCCGATATCCAGAGGGTTAGGCATGTTCACTCCTTGTTCAAGCCCTGCAGGATGATCGCGGCGCTGGCGGCGGAGGCCCTTTTTTGCCCCAGCCGGGCCTGAACTGATTTGAGTTCTTCTCTGATGCGGGCTGTTTGGTTTTTATCCTCGAGCCAGGCCAGGGCCTGCCCGGCCAAGTCTTTCCCGTTGGCCCGGGACTGGATGAACTCCGGAAAGACCTCGCGCTTGAGAATGATATTGGGCATGCTGATATAAGGGACATCGACGACCAGCCTGGCCAGGAAGTAGGTCGGCCAGGAGACCCGGTAGGCGACGATGGCCGGAACCCCCAGCAGGGCGCATTCCAGGGTGGCGGTGCCCGAGGCGGTCAGGACGAAGGCGCAGCCCTTGAGGCCGGCGTAGCGCCCGGCAAAGGGGATGATTTCCAGATCGAGATCCCGGGGCCAGAGGGCGTTTATCAGGGGGCGGTGCCGTTCAGAGGCCAGAAAGAGCGAAAAACCGGTCCCGGGTCTGTGTGCGGCGATACGGGCCGCGGCTGCGGCAAAGGCCGGGATCAGGGCGGATATCTCCTTGCCGCGGCTGCCGGGCATGATCCCGATCCGGTCCGGGCCGGGCCGTATGCGGGCCAAGTCTTCCCGCTCCAGCTGCTCCAGCAGAGGGTGGCCCACGAACTCCACCTCCACCCCGTGTTCGGCAAAGAAATCCTTTTCAAAGGGGAAGATGCAGAGCATCTTGGTCACGTATTTGCGGATGAAGCGGACCCGTCTTTTGCGCCAGGCCCAGATCTGGGGGCTGATATAGTAAAAAACCGGGATGTTCAGCCGGTGGGCCATCCTGGCCAGCCTGAAGTGGAAGTCCGGGGCGTCTAAGAGGACGAGGCAGGCGGGAGGGGTTTCCTGCAGCCGGACCTTGATCGTTTTGTAGATCCTGAGGATCCGCGGCAGGGCGCTCACGACTTCGGTCAGCCCCATGACCGAGAGCTCCTCGGAGCACAGGACCGCCTCAAAGCCGGTTGCACGCATTTCCGGACCGCCCATTCCGAAGCATCTGATCTCCGGAGCCATCTCCTGCAGGGCCCGGACCAGGCCGGCCCCGTGCAGGTCGGCGGATGCTTCGGCGGCGCTTATCCAGACTGCCGGAGGATTATCCTCAAAATGTGTCACCAATTGCGGTTGCCGGGATTACCTTCGTCTCCTGCTGTCCGGTCGCCTGTCCCTGGGGCCAGACGGCCGCCCGGAGCTTTCCAGGTCGAAGGACTTGCCCTGTTCTTCCAGGAGCACGGCCTTGCGGCTGAGACGGATCTTTCCGGTCCTGTCGTCGACTTCAATGACCTTGACCCGCATTTCGTCACCCGGACTGACGACCTTGTTGATGTCCTCCACCCGCTCGACATCCAGCTGGGAGATGTGGACCAGACCTTCCAGTCCGGGCAGTATCTCTACGAAGGCCCCGAAGTCTTTGACGTTTTTGACCTTGCCGTCGTAGTCTTTGCCCACTTCGGCCTTCTGGTCGTAAAAGAGGATCATCTCGGTGGCGTTTTCCAGGGCCGCGGTGTCAGGGGCGAAAATGGAGATGGTGCCGCTGTCGTCGATATCGATGGAGGCCCCGGTTTCCTGGGTGATGGCCTTGATGTGCTTGCCGCCAGGGCCGATGACGTCTTTGATCTTGTCCGTGGAGACCTCGATAGTCCTGTGCTGCGGGGCGTGCACCGAGAGATCGCTGCGGGGCGCTCCCAGGACCTGTTCCATCTGGTCCAGGATCTCCAGCCTGGCGCTCCTGGCCTGGATCAGGGCCTTGCCCAGAACATTGGCCGGAATGCCGGAGATCTTGATGTCCATCTGGATCCCGGTGATGCCTTCCCTGGTTCCGGCCACCTTGAAGTCCATGTCCCCCAGGTGGTCTTCATCGCCCAGGATGTCGGTCAGGATGAAATACTCGCCCTGTTCCTTGACCAGGCCCATGGCAATCCCGGCCACCGGTCCCGAGATCGGGATTCCGGCGTCCATGAGGGCCAGGCTCCCGGCGCAGACCGTGGCCATGGACGAGGAGCCGTTGCTCTCCATGACCTCGGACACGATGCGGATGGTGAAGGGGAAGTCCTCGGCCGAAGGCAGGACAGGGGTCAGGGACCGTTCGGCCAGGACGCCGTGCCCGATTTCCCTTCTGGCCGGACCGCGCAGCATCTTCACTTCGCCCACGCAATAGGGCGGAAAGTTGTAGTGGAGCATGAAGCGTTTGTTCTGTTCCCCGCTCAGGGTCTCCATGCGCTGCTCATCCCGGGCGCTGCCCAGGGTGGCCACGCCGAGGGCCTTGGTCTCGCCCCTGGCAAACAGGGCCGAGCCGTGCACCCTGGGCAGGAGGCCGACTTCCATGCTCAAGTCCCGGACCGTGGTCAAATCGCGGCCGTCGATCCTGGTCTGCGTGCTTCTGATCCTCTCCCGGACGATTTCGCTTTCCAGGGCCTTCAGACAGGGACCCACCCCCTTGAGTCGATCCGGATCTTCTGAAAATTTTCCGGAGAGTTCTTCCAGGATCTGTTCCTTGACCCTGGTTTTGGCTTCCTTGCGCTGGAGCTTGTCCCTGACGGACAGGGCTTCGGCCAGGGGGGCCTGAGCCAGGTTGCGGACTTGATCGATGAGTTCCTGATCCGGTTCCGGCTCAACGACCTCGATCTTGGTCTTGCCCACCCGCTGCCTGAGCTCTTCCTGGAGATCGATCAGGGGCTGCATTTTTTCATGCCCGAAGGTCAGGGCCTCGGCCAGGAGCTCTTCGGAAGCGAAGCCGGTTTCCCCCTCGACCATGATCACCGCGTCTTTGGATCCGGCCATGACGATATTGATCTGGCTTTCTTTTAGTTCGGCCTGGGTCGGGTTGAGGATGAAGCGATTCTCGATGTAACCGACGCGGGCCCCGGCTATGGGTCCCATGAAGGGGATCTGCGAGGCATGCAGGGCGGCCGAGGCCCCGGTAATGGACAGGACATCGGGATCATAGTCCGGGTCAGCCGAGAGCACCGTGGCAATTACTTGGATTTCTTGAAAAAAGCCTGTAGGAAACAGGGGCCGGATCGGCCTGTCTATCAATCTGGAAACCAGGGTTTCCCGTTCGCTGGGCCGGCCGATCTCTCTTCGGAAATAGCTCCCCGGGATCCGGCCTGAGGCATAGGACATTTCCTGGTAGTCCACGACCAGGGGCAGGAAATTGATGTCCCGGGTCAGGGGCTGGGTGACGGCCGTGACCAGGACCACGGTGTCGCCGGACTGGATCCAGATGTCTCCGTGGGCCTGGCGGGCCATTTTCCCGGATTCGATGAGATACTGCCTGGAATCTATTTCCGTGCTCAGTCGGGTACTTGTGTGTGTGTTCTGCATTAAGATATGTTTTCTCCTTTTATTTTCGCAGGTTCAAACTGCTGATCAGCTTCCGGTAGCGGTTGACGTCTTTTTTGCGCAGGTAGCTGAGCAGTTTTCTGCGTTGTCCCACGAGTTTCAAGAGCCCGTTCCGGGAGTGAAAGTCTTGTTTGTGTTTTTTAAAATGTTCAGTCAGATACTGGATCCTGTTGGTCAAAAGTGCGACCTGCACTTCCGGGGACCCGGTATCGTTCTCGTGTTGTCTGTATTTTTCCATCACTTCTTTTTTCTCAACGACACTTAAAACCACAGCCATACCTCCTTCGGTGTTTCGTTAGACGTTAATTGCATACAAGCGGCGGCGGGCCGGACCTTACGACCACAGGCCCCGCAGGACGGTCCAGAAGAGATGGTCGTCCTGTTCCCTGACCTTGGCCAGGGCCACGGGTTCCCCTTCCCGGGTCATAAACAGAGCCCTGTCCCCGGGACCGGCAGAGACCGCCGGGTCGAGGGATTCAAGAGGCAGCCGGAGGCCGTTTTTGATGTCCCGGGTCTGCCTGTCGTCCAGTCTGATCCGGGGCCAGCCAAAAAGACTGTCGGCGATGGACAGGACCCGGTCTTCCAGTTCTTTTGGATCCTCCAGGATGTCCTGTAGATGATGGGCCCGGGCCAGGTCAAAGGGCTCACTTTTTTCCCGGACGAGTTCCGTCAGGACCGCGCCGCAGCCAAGACGCTTCCCCAGGCTGTGGGCCAGGGAGCGTATATAGGTGCCCTGAGAGCAGACGACTCGAAAGGACACATCAGGAAAGTGTAAGTCAAGAAGCTCAGCTTGGTCAATAGAAATCTTCTTCAATTTTTCAGGGACATAGCGGCCCTGCCGCATCCTGGCATACAGGGGTTTGCCCTTGTACTTGGCCGCGGAAAAGGGGGGCACCTCCTGTTGTTCCAGATACTTCCAGTTCCGGATCTCTTCCCTGATCAGTTCGGGGGAGGTATCAGGGCAGGGCTGCTCGGCCAGAACCTCCCCCTGGATGTCGTAGGAATCGGTCTCCAGGCCCAATCTGAGCCGGCCCAGGTAGGTCTTGCGTCCCTGGCCGAGATAGGGGGCCAGCTTGGTGGCCTGACCGAGAAGGACGATGAGCAGTCCCCGGGCATTGGGGTCCAGTGTTCCGGCGTGTCCGATCTTCTTCTGTCCCAGCCTGTGTTTGATTTTCTCAAGACAGCCGGTGGAAGTGGGACCCTGGGGTTTGTTCAGCAGCAGGACCCCGTTTAGTTGTCTGTTGCTATGGGTTTGTCGGGTCATGGTTTCAGAGATTCATCTCCTCGATCCGCTCTTTAACGGCCTTGACCAGCTGCTCTTCGGCCTGATCGAGGGGAGCCCGGATGTTTCCGCCGGCGGCATTGATGTGGCCGCCGCCGTTGAAGCGGGCCGCTATGGACTTGACGTCCACTTCGCCCCAGGAACGCAGGCTGAATTTGACTCCATCCTCCTCTTCACGCAGGCTGACCGCCACCAGGACGGATTTGATCCCCCGGATGTGGTTGATCAGGTCCTCGAAATCTTCCGGCGTGGTCCGGGTCTGGGCGAACATGGCCCTGTCCGCCCGGATTACCCCGATCTTTCCCCCGGAATAGAGGCTGGCCCGGGACATGGCCAGGCCGTGAAGATGGATCTTGTTCAGGCTCGACTGGCGCTGCAGGCGCCGGTTCAAGCTGTCCAGGTCGAAACCGCTCTCCAGGATCCGGGCCGTGAGGCGCAGGGTTTCCGGGCCGGTGTTGCTGTATGAAAAGAAGCCGGTGTCCGAAACCATGGCCAGGTAGACCCCCTCGGCCAAAGGCCCGGTCAGGGGGATGTCCAGATCCACGGCCAGCAGGGCGATCATCTCCCCCACGGACGAACGGCCGGGATCAACCCAGTTCAGGTCCCCGAAACGGGTATTGTCCGGATGATGATCGATGTTCAGGATCCGGCAGGAGTCGAGGCTGAGCTGGAGCTCTTTTTGCACGCGGTCCCTGTTGCCGCAGTCAAGGACGAAGAAGGCGTCGACTGAAGAGGCCGGACATCTAACGGCTTCAGGCCGGAGCCGCTCCTCTTGCGATCCGAAATCCAGCCAGGAAAATTTATGAGGAGCCCCGGGCGGAGGCATGATCAGTTCAGCCTTTTTGCCGAGGTTCTTCAGCAGATGCATGAGCGCGGCCAGACTGCCCAGGGCGTCCCCGTCCGGATTGACGTGGGCGGTCAGCAAAAAGCTGTTTCCCTGATGGATGGCTTCAGCTATCCGGGTTCGCGGGCTGGTCATGGATCATATCCTCAAGAAATTCGTCCCATTTGAACCGAAGTTCGGGTACATGGCGCAGATCAAGTTTCTTGCCGAGACGGAATCGAAGGAATCCGGCAGCCGCTTTCAGGCCTTTCCGGACCTCGTCCTCTTTCTTCTGGTCACCGCTGTGGGTGTAGAGGACCTCGGCAATGGTCAGGTCGGCATTCAGGCGCACGCCGCTGAAGGTCACCAGCTCCAGCCTGGGGTCCTGGATCTCTTTGACCAGGATACGGCCCAGTTCGTGCAGGACCTGCTCTTCAAGCCGGTGGGCTCGGATGGAATGTGCCTTGCGCATAAAATAATATTTTAGCTATGCTCGTCATACATTGATTTTGTAGTTGTTTGAAAATATTGGCAGTCGATGTTCAATGTCAAGAGGATCGGCGCAATGTATTCTTCGCATACTAAAATATTTTATGCCCCGAAGACCTCGGTTTGGACGTCGACGATCTCTTCCGGACTGATGGCCTCGATCATGGCCAGGGCCTTGTTCAGGGTGGTCTGGACCCGCCTGCTTTCAGTGGAGACCGTGACCAGGGCCAGCTGCAGGGTCTGCAGGCTGTCCTGGCCGTCTATCTCGGACAGGGCCACATTGAACTTGTTTCTTAGCTTCTGCTTCAGGCTGTTGGCGATGCCCCGTTTTTCCTTGATGGAACAAATGCCGTGCAGCCGGAATTCAATTTTCAAAGTCCCAATGATCATTTGTTCTGTTGTAATATAAACTCATTAATAATTTTTTTCGGGTCCGGCTTTGCGGAGCCCGAAAAAAATTAGAGGGTGGCCTTTTCCTGGACTTCGTCATAGGCCTCGATGATGTCGCCGATCTTGATGTCGTTGAACCTCTCCAGCCCGACGCCGCATTCGTAATCCTTGCCCACTTCCTTGGCATCGTCCTTGAACCGTTTCAGGGAGCTCAGCTTGCCGGTATAGATGACCACGCCGTCCCGGAGCAGGCGGACCCCGGCATTGCGCTGGAGTTTGCCGTCCAGGACATAACAGCCGGCTATGGCCCCGACCTTGGGGATGGTGAAGACCTCTCTGACTTCTGCCTGGCCCAGATAGATTTCCCGGGTTACCGGAGCCAGCATACCGGCCATGGCTTCTTTGACATCGTTGACCAGGTGGTAGATGACGTCATAGAACCTGATGTCCACCTGTTCCCTTTCGGCCTCTTCCTTGACCTTGGCCGAGGGCCGGACATTGAATCCGATGATCACGGCGGAGGAGGCGGCGGCCAGCTTGACGTCCGTTTCCGTAATCGCCCCTATCCCGCCGTGGATGCTGTTGACCTTGACCTTGTCGGTCGAGAGTTTGGCCAGGGAATCCTGGATGGCTTCCAGGGAGCCCTGCACATCCGCCTTGACGATCAGGTTCAGGGTCTTGACTTCTTCTTCGGCCTTTGCGGCAAAGAAGCCTTCCAGGGTGACCTTGCCCTCTTTGGCCAGTTCCCGTTCCCGATGTTTGATTCGCCTGGCGTCGATTATCTTCTTGACCGCCTTGTCGTCTTCAACCACCACGAATTCATCCCCGGCATTGGGGATACCGTCGAAACCCTGAATTTCTACCGGCATGGACGGCCCGGCCGAGCTTATCGGATGCCCCATGTCGCTGGTCAGGGCTCTGATCTTGCCCCCGAAAAGGCCGCAGACGAAAAAATCCCCTGTGTGCAGAGTCCCTTCCTGGACGAGCACGGTGCCCACCGGGCCCCGGCCCTTGTCCAGCTTGGCCTCCACGATGTGGCCCCGGGCGCGTTTGTCCGGGTTGGCTTTGAGTTCCAGGACTTCGGCCTGGAGAAGGACCATTTCCATGAGCTGGTCGATGCCTGTCCGCTGCTTGGCGGAAATATAGGCGAATATGGTCTCGCCGCCCCATTCCTCAGAGATCAGCCCTTCGTCGGCCAGCTCTCTCTTGACCCGGTCGACGTCGGCATTTTCCTTGTCGATCTTGTTGACGGCCACGATGATTGGGACTTCAGCGGCCCTGGCGTGATTGATGGCCTCCCGGGTCTGATCCATGACCCCGTCGTCCGCCGCAACGATGAGGATGACGATATCGGTGACCTGGGCCCCCCGGGAGCGCATCTCGGTAAAGGCTTCATGCCCGGGGGTGTCCAAAAAGACCAGTGAGCCCTTGTCCGTATCCACGTGATAGGCCCCGATATGCTGGGTGATGCCGCCGGCTTCCCCGGCCATGACCTTGGATTCCCGGACTGCGTCCAGCAGGGAGGTCTTGCCGTGATCGACATGACCCATGATGGTCACCACCGGGGGTCTCGTCTGCAGTTCTTCGGTCTTGTCCTCTTTTTTCGGCATGAGGAAGGATGCTTCGGAAAATCCCACGTCCTCGACATCATATCCGAATTCCGCGGCGACCAGAGTGGCGGTTTCCAGATCCAGAGACTTGTTGATGGTGGTCATGACCCCGTAATTGAAGAGAACCTTGATGATCTCCTGGGCCTTGACCCCGATCTCCTGGGCCAGATCCGAAACTCTGATGGCTTCTTCCATTTTGATCTTTCGCTTTGCGGCCTTGATCGGCTGGGTGAAGATCTTGGGTTCCGCCCTCTGTTCCCTGCCCCGGGCCTGCCTCCTGCCCTTGACCAGCTTGCCCAGCTGCCTGTCCTTGCCCTCCGGCCTCCTGCGCCTTTTGGGGGCTTCTTTGGCTTTGGGCTGCTCCGTTTGCTGGTACAAGCCGGAGACATCCACCACCCGCTTGTCTTTTTTCTTTTTCTTTTTGGATTCTTCCGCGGGCGTTACGGTCCCGGCGCTTTGTGCAGGCGGTTCGGGCCTGGTGCCGGGCTCCGGCCTGGAAATAACGGTCACACTCGGGGGCTCGGGGGCTTTTTTCTTTTTCCGGGAGCGTTTCCTGGCAGGAGCTTTTTTCAAAGCGCCTTCTGCGGCCTCCGGTTCAGACGGTTTTGCGGCAGGCGCGGGTTCAGGGGATTCCTTCTCCCCGACCTCCGGCCCGGCTTCCTCAGCGGCTTCCTCCCGAAGGCCCGGTTCTTCTCTGGCCGGCTCCTTCGGCTCAGAGACTGTTTGGGCTGCGGGTTCGGCAGCAGCCTGCTGTTCAAGACCGGGTTCTTCCGCCGGCGCCTTGGGGGCTTCGGCTTCCTCCCTTTTCGGGTGCCGTCTCCGCCTGACAATGACTCCGGAAGAGGTGACCTTTTGCTCCGATTTCTCTTCTTTGTGCTGATCCATTATTTTCCGGCGCACCAACTGGACATCTTCCTCGGTCAGACCGCTCATGTGGCTCTTTACCTGGATATTCTCCTCTCTGAGCAGGTGCAATAACTCTTTATTGGAAATATTCAGTTTTTGTGATAATTCTCTCACTCGCATCATGGT
>JAIPDR010000132.1 GCA_021737615.1 Desulfohalobiaceae bacterium
CTGGATCTGGACAACGACTCCCTGACCGAAAACACCAGAGCCGCCTACCCTCTGGCCCATATCCCGAACACCATCCGCAAGGGAACCGGTCCCCATCCCGAGAATATCTTCATGCTTGCCGCCGACGCCTTCGGGGTCCTGCCGCCCATCGCCAGCCTGACTCCGGAGCAGGCCATGTATTACTTCATCTCCGGGTACACGGCCAAACTGGCCGGAACTGAAAGGGGAGTCACCGAACCCAGCGCCACTTTCAGCACCTGCTTCGGGGCCCCGTTTATGCCCCTGCACCCCCATGTCTATGCCGATTTGCTTGGAGAAAAAATCAAAAAACACGGCGTCAACTGCTGGCTGGTGAACACGGGCTGGTCCGGGGGAGCCTACGGAACAGGGGGCAGGATGCCGATACAGTACACCAGAAGCCTCCTGCGGGCCGCCTTGAAGGGCAGTCTGAATTTTGTCGAATACGAACAAGATCCCTTCTTCGGATTATACATCCCGAAAAAATGCCCCGGGGTCCCGAACGAAATACTCTGGCCGAAAAACACCTGGACCGACAAGAGCAGCTACGATGCCAAGGCCAGAGATCTGGCCGGACTCTTCAGAGAGAACTTCAAAAACTACGAAGATCACGCTTCATCGGAAATCAGCCAGGCCGGACCTCAGGTCTGACAATTGATTATTTAAACTAAAAGGTTTCATTGAAGGCAGATACAAACCGCAATTTATTCCAACTTCTGGTATATAACCAGCGATATTCAAAATGGACCTCCATCTCGACTGCCCCACGGGCATCAGCGGGGATATGTTTCTGGCGGCCATGGCCGATCTGGGCCTCGACCTCCATCCTTTTCAGGGCATCCTCAACGACTGCGGCCTGGATGTCAGGATCGAGGGCCGGAAAGAGACCAGGAGCGGCCTGCAGGGTACCGGCCTGCGGATAAGTCCGAAGATCCCGCAGACCTTCAGGGACTTGGACTCGATTCTGGCTCTCATCGCCGCATCGAGACTGACGCCTGAAGTCAGGAGACGAAGCCGTCTCGCCTTTCAGAGGCTGGCCGAGGTGGAGGCCGCTGTCCATGATGTGGAACTCAGCGCGGTCCACTTCCATGAAGTCGGGGCGGTGGACACCCTGGTCGATGTTCTGGGCTGTTTCTGGGCCCTGGAACAAATGGAGGTGGCCTCGGTGTCATGTTCCAACCTCCCCTGGTTCCAGGGCCTTGTGGACTGCGAGCACGGCAGGCTGCCCCTGCCGGCCCCGGCCACCGTGGAGCTGCTGCAGGGCAAACCGGTTTACCCCTCTGCCTATCAACAAGAAGTCATTACACCGACGGGCGCCCTTATCCTGGACCAGACCGTGAGCCTGTTCGCCGGCGGTCCCCGGGGGGTTCTCGAAAAAAACGGGATTGGCTGGGGCAGCATGGACCTCGGGGCCACCCCGAACGGCCTGCGTGTTTTTTTGACCAGGACTGGCCATGAGGCCGGAGAAGAGATCTGGGTCCTGGAAAGCAATCTGGACCACCTGAGCGGGGAGGAACTGGGAAGCCTCTTCACCGCCCTCCAGGAGGAAGGAGCCCTCGATTTCATCTATCTCCAGGGCGTGATGAAGAAAAACCGGCCGGGCGGCCTGCTCCAGGTCCTCTGCACCCGGGAAGACCTGGAAAAAATCCAGGAAACCTTTTTTGAACATAGCCTCACATTGGGCATCAGGCGCAGAAAATCGGAACGGGTTGTGCTGGCCAGAAAAAACAGTACAATAAAGACCAGACTTGGAAACCTGCAGGCCAAGGAAATCCAGCTGAAAGACCGCATTCTGATCAAGGCGGAGTTTGAAGCGCTCCGGGAGCTGGCCGGGAAAACCGGTAGATCGGTGGCTGAACTCCGCTATATGCTGAGTGAACCCAGGAACAAGAGCTGAGCCCTTGAAAAAGGAGATCGAACATGTCAGCCGTTTTTATCTATATGACCGCCGGAAGCTACCAGGAGGCGGAGCGCGTCGGCAAGGCCCTGGTGCAGTCCAAGCTGGCTGCCTGTATCAATATTCTGGACCCGATGCACTCCCTGTTCTGGTGGCAAAATGAGGTCCAGTCGGAACAGGAGACTGTCCTCCTGGCCAAGACCCGGTCCGACCTGGTGGATGCCTTGACCGCCAAAGTCAGGGAGGTGCACAGTTATGAGTGCCCCTGCGTTGTGGCCCTGCCCATTTGCGGTGGAAATCCCGAATTTATCGATTGGATCCAATCCGAGACCCAAGACAGGCAAGAATGAAATTTCACATCGTCACCTTCGGCTGTCAGATGAATGACGCCGATTCAGCCTGGCTCGAGCTGGCCTTGACCAGAAGGGGCTGGGAGCACGTCCCTGAGGAACGGGCCCGGGTCTTTGTGGTCAACACCTGCAGTGTCCGGGAAAAGCCCGAACACAAGGTCTACAGCCTCCTTGGCAGGCTCGAAAGGCACTGCCAGGACCGGGACGGATTCATCTGCGTCGGGGGGTGTGTGGCCCAGCAGGTCGGGCGGGAGTTCTGGCGCCGTTTTCCCAGGGTCCGGCTCGTTTTCGGTCCGGACGGCCTGGCTTCGGTCCCGGACAGCCTGGAGAAACTGACGGCTTGGCCGGACCTGCGGATCAGCCTCCTCGATTTCGCCGACTCTTACCTGGAGCGGGACTTTTCCCTGGGGCAGGAAAAAGCCCCGCCCCAGGCCTATGTTAACATCATGCAGGGCTGCGATAACTTTTGCGCTTACTGTATCGTGCCCTACACCCGCGGACGGCAGAAATCACGCTCCAGTTCCAAGATCCTGCTGGAGTGCTCCGAACTGGTCCGGGCCGGTACCAGGGAAATCACACTTCTCGGTCAGAACGTGAACAGTTACGGCCTCGACGCGAACGGAGACGGACTGTCTTTCGCCCGGCTCCTGGAACAGATCTGCCGAATACCGGAGTTGAAAAGGGTCCGATTCACCACTTCCCATCCCAAGGACCTTGCTCCGGAAGTGATCGAGTCCTTTGCCCGTTTTCCCAATCTTTGTCCGGCCCTGCACCTGCCACTGCAATCAGGGTCCAACAGGATCTTGAAAAGGATGGGCAGAAAATATACAAAAGAGAGGTACCTGGACTTGATCCGCCAACTACGGCAAACACGACCGGATATGGTCCTGACCACCGATCTCATCGTGGGATTTCCCGGAGAGACCGATGATGATTTCAGCCAGACCATGGACCTGGTCAAGGAAGTCGCCTTCGACAGCAGCTTTTCCTTTAAATACTCGGACCGGCCCGGGGTCAGGGCCGCCTCGTTTTCGGACAAGGTCCCGGAAGAGATCAAAGCATTCCGTCTTCAACTCCTGCAGCGGGAACAGGACAGAATCACTGCACAATCCCTGCGAAACCTGGTGGGAACGGACCGCAAATGTCTCGTCGAGGGCAGGAGCCTCAAATCCCGTACCCTTGGGGTAACATTCTGGAAAGGAAGGGAACCCGGGGGGCGCATAGTCAATTTTTCAGGTCCGGCCGGGGATTTGACAGGGCAACTGATTCCGGTCACAATAACCCAGGCAAAAAAACATTCAGTTTTTGGGGAGGTTGGCAAAAGTTATGATTGAAATGAAAATCTTCGGTCTGGCTTTGGATGAACAGTCCCAGGTCCCGCTGCTTATCTTGAAGGACACCAACGAAGAATACGTCCTTCCGATTTGGATCGGGGCCATGGAGGCCATGTCTATCTCCATCACTTTAAATAAAGTAAATATTTCCAGACCCTTGACTCACGATCTGATGTTAAGCATCTTAAATGGCTTAGAAGTCAGTATCCTAAAGGTGGTGATCACGGAACTAAAGGAGGGGACCTATTACGCTGAAATTCATCTGGAGCAGGGCGAAATCGTCTACAAGATGGACAGCAGGCCATCCGATGCCATAGCCCTGGCCGTCAGGTCCGAAGCCCCGATTTACGCCAGTGAAGAGCTCCTGGAAAAGGTCTCCTTTCAATTCTCCCAGGATCAGGAGGCGGTCCTCAAGGACCAGGAATCTGAAAAATGGACCGAACTCCTGGAAAAATTCAATATAGACGATTTCAAATACAACCAGTAGCCAGACCCGGTTTGAGAGTCCAGGTAAAATCCGGACTCTCAAACCGGGTATCCTGACCCGAGATTATGATCAGCCTAAGTATAAGACAAGAGAATAATTTAAAATTATCTGGAAATAAAACCTAGTGCAGTCAAAAGCCGTGGTGGATTTTTGGGAAAAATTTTTTGAATACAAGAAGTTGGAGCAGTTCAGGACTCCAACTTCTTGTTTTTTTCCATATAATTAATATGTTAATCTTACAATTTTTTAAATTTTAAGATATGAAAAAAGAGGATGCCTGAATGGAACTTTCCGCGCAGTCTGATATCTTGAGCATGATCTTCGGGGCCACCGCAGTCGTCAAGGTGGTTCTGGCTATCCTTGTCATCATGTCCCTTATCAGCTGGACCCTTATTTTTTACAAGTTCTTTCTGTACTTCAAGGTCAAAAAAAGCATCGACAACGACCTGGCCAGCTTCAGCGCCTCCAAGGATCTGGGCTCGGCCCTCAGGACCCTCAAGAACAGGCCGGGATCGAGGCTCTATGTCATCGGGGCCAGGGCTGTTTCGGAGATCAGGTCCCTGGAACGCTCCAACCTCCCGGCCACGGGAAAGATCAAGGTTTCCGCGGACAATATCCGCCGGGTCCTGCGACGTTCGGTCAGCAATGAAGTCAACAAGCTGGCCTATGCTCTGTCCTTTCTGGCTACCTGTACCAATTCCGCACCCTTTATCGGCCTTTTCGGAACGGTCTGGGGGATCATGGATGCCTTCCAGGCCATCGGCATCCAGCAAAGTGCGGCCCTGACCACTGTTGCCCCGGGCATTGCCGAGGCCCTTGTCGCAACCGCCGTCGGTCTGTTTGTAGCCATTCCGGCCTCGATCGCCTACAATTCCTTCCTGGGAATGCTCAACAGCATCGAATCCGAATTCGTGAATTACGCAGGCGAGTTTTTAAACAGGGCCCAGAGGGAAATCCCCTGGCTCAGCGCCGGCCGGGAAAAAGAAGAACATCCAACCCGGATCGCCCAAGAGACCATATGAAACTCGATCCCCACAGTAAGGGCTTTATTTCCCAAATCAACGTCACCCCCTTTGTTGATGTCATGCTGGTCTTACTGATCATTTTCATGATTACCGCGCCTATGCTCACCCAGGGCGTCGAGGTTGACCTGCCCGAAACAGAGACCGTGCGGACCCTGCCCGAGGATACAGACACCCTGGTTCTGACCGTCAAGAAGGACCAGAAGCTCCTGTTGGATGAATACGAGCTCGAACTGTCCGAACTCGGCGCGTACCTGAAAAGAATCGTTCCGGACAAAAACCAGATTCTGTACCTCAAAGCCGACAAAGAGGTCCCCTATGGGTTCGTGGTCAGGGTAATGAGCGGCATCAAGAGCGCCGGACTCCAGCGGCTGGGTATCGTGGCCGAGCCGGAAGAGGAGTCATGAGCGGTCAGTTGAGGAACGAATGCGGATAACCAGTTGCATTTTATCCTTCTTGATACATTGCTTGATCCTTGTTTTCAGCTTGTACCCCCCTTTCCAAGGCAGCAGGAGCTTCATCGACCTGGACAAGCCGGTCTACGAAGTGGAGCTGGTCAATTTTCCGCAGAAGAAACCTACTTCCAAAGCAGAGAAGATTCCGGCCAAGGCCCCCGAAAAACCAAAGGCGGACACCGGGCTGAAAAAACAGGTTCAACCCCGGATTCCCAAGGCGCCCCCCCCGGTCGAGATCGCCCAAAAAAAGAAAAAGCAGCCGGCTGCCCTGAAAAAAAAGGAGGACAAGCCCAGGAAGGCACCAAGCACCCAGGCTCCGCCGACACCGGAGAAAGTCCTGGCTTCGGCCATGGCTGATATCGAAAAAAACGCGCAGCCGGAAAAACGGGAAGAACCCGAGACACCTGATTATCTGGCCCAGGCCCTGTCCGATATCAAGCAGGATGTTAAACAGCGCGGCCCTGAAAATCCGGGTTCATCCGGGACGAGCACCAGGGAGTCCCTTTACGGGGGGCTGGTCGAGGCGCGGATCAAAGAGAACTGGCGTTTTCCAGGGATCGATGATACAACACCCCTTAGTGCAAAAGTGGAGCTGCGGATCAATTCCGAGGGTAAAATCTTGGAGACCACCATCCTGGACTCATCCGGGAGACCCGATTTCGACCGCTCCGTGAAAAAAGCGATCGCCGAGACGCGTATCCTTCCCAGGCCCTACAACCAGCGCCTGCAGAAAATCGTCATCAGCTTTCACTCTCAGGAACTGTAGCCTCTTGCCCTCTAATCACTGTAAAATACAAGGAAAGATCAATTGAAGCTTTGATCCTTGGGCCTAGCCCCTCAATGGGCTTAAAACCAATCCAAATGATATCCGGTGAGGGACTCAGACCGGGCTCTGAGCCTCGAACCGGGTCAAACAATTGAAAGGCTTATGAAAAAAATAATTTTTTTCCTGTGTACGACCATCTTGGCACTCTCACCCTTCCTGCCGGCCCAGGCCCAGGAAGCCATGCACATTAACATCTATGGTCCGGGACAAAAGAAGATCAACCTTCTCGTTTCCCAGGCCCTTGCTTTGCAGGAATCAGGACCGGCTCCGGATGAGGTCAGGGACGTAGAGCAGACCCTTTACAAGAACATGGAGTTCCTCCCGTTTATAAACATCATGCAGCCGGAAGATATTCTGGGAGGAACAGAACTTGACGGCGTCACCGGCAAAGACATCGACTTTAAACGCTTCGCCCTGAGCCGGGCCGATCTTCTGCTCACCCTGGGCTGGGTGCAGGAGGGGGCTGGGTCCGTTCGGGTGGAACTCCGGGCCTTTGAGACCTTTTCCGGGAAACTGCTGGTAGGCAGGGGCTACGTGATCACAAAACCCTATCAGACCGTGGAGGCGGTCAATCGCTTCTGCGCCGAACTGATGCAAAAACTGACCGGAAGAAACGGTTTTTTCAGGTCCACCCTGGCTTTTGTCCGCAAGAACGACGGCCATAAAGAGATCTGGACTTCAACTCCCCAGGGACGCAGCCTGAAACAGATAACCGATTTCAAGCAGTACTGTCTCAGTCCGGCCTGGAACTGGAAGGGAACCATGCTGGCCGGCACCCTGGTGGGAGACAAGAAACACGAGCTCATCATCTGGTCCAAAAAGGACAAGCGGCTGCGCCGCATCCAACTGGCGGGCAACACGATCATCAGCCCGGCCTTTCATCCGGACGGCCGGCTGTTCATCAGCATCGACCGCTACGGCAATCCCGACATCTACAGCTTGAACGCAGAGTTTGAGGTCGAACAGACCGAGGTCAAGAACTGGGCCATCGACATTTCCCCGCAGTTCGACCGCAAAGGCGAAAACATGGTTTTTGTCTCCAGCAGACTGGGCAACCCCCACATCTTTCTCCTCGATCTCCGGACCCGGAAAGTGAAACGGATCAGCTATGAGGGCAAATACAACACAAATCCCGACATCAGCCCGGACGGCCGCTACATTGCCTACTCCAGGCGGACCCCGGACGGACACCGCATCATTGTCCATGATCTTAAGACCAACACCGAGCGGCAAGTCACCCACGGACCCGGGAACGACGAAGATCCGGCCTGGGGTCCGGACAGTTATTTCCTGGCCTTTTCTTCCAACAGAACAGGGGAATACAGAATCTATCTGGCCACCAGACAGGGAGATGAAACAAAAATGATCCCGACCGGCCCGGGTGAAGCCACTGCGCCTTCCTGGAACCCTGCCGTGGGGAGGTGAGCCTCATGACCACGGCTCTGGAATTTATGATGGGACATGGGAAATGCCTGCCCGCGAAGCCAGGGGAAAAGAAAAAGCCGGCCAAAACATCCCTAAGCAATACCCTGAAAGGTTATAACAACTTAAATGACTGAAAGGAGAAACCGATGACCAGACAGAGAAAAATCAAGCAAATCATTTTATTAGGAATGGTTCTGGCGGCTCTTGTCCTGGGATCCGGCTGCGCCAAAAAGCAAGTCGACTCCCAGCCGTCTGATCTGCAGGCTGAAACCGCTGGTGAGCAGGCCGGGGAAACGGCCATGGAGCGGGAGGCTGCAGAAGAGGAGGCCCTTTCAGAGGCTGAAGAGTACAGACTCCGGCAGGCTGAAGCCGCCCAAAGAGAGGCCGAAGCCGAAGAAGAGAGCCGGGAGGCGATGCGGGAAATCATCTATTTTGCCTTCGATTCTTACGAGTTAAGCCCTGAAGCCAGGGAAGCCCTGAAAGAAAAGGCAGAGGTCCTGGAAAACAACCCCGGAATCGACCTCTTGATCGAGGGGCACTGCGATGAACGGGGGACCGAGGAATACAACCTGGCCCTGGGAGAGAGAAGGGCCCGGGCTGCCTATGAGTACCTGGTCCTTTTGGGCATTTCTCCGGATCGGCTGTCCATCATCAGCTTCGGCGAAGAAAAACCCCTGGATCCCGGACATACGGAAGAAGCCTGGGACAAGAACAGGCGGGCCCAGTTCCGGATCACAGACTAGTTAGTGCTTGGACGTAAACTTGCCCATCTACTTCGTCACTGCAAAATTTTGAAATCCTCATGTATTGGAATACACTGCGGTTTCAAAATTTATTGTTCCTCGTATCTGGGCAAGTTTACGTCCAATCACCGTTTTCGTTCAGACACTAGTCAGTTTCTATTTTCCTGCCTCAACCAAAACCAGGGGCCTGAGCTTTAGGCCGAGCCACAAGCCAAGCCCAACCCCCAGGGAATTGGCCAGGAAGTCCAGTCCCGATAGAGTGCGAGCCGGCAGGAAATACTGGATGAATTCCAGGCCCAGACCCAATCCGATCATGGCCAGGGACAGGTTCATGGCGGTTCTTTGTTTTGCAAAGGCAAGCAGAGGGAGAAAGGCCAGCCAGCAATAGCTAAGGAAATGATAGGCCTTGTCGATGTGGCCGAAGTCACCCGGGGGTCTTATGCCCGGTTTCAGGGACAGGTAGGCGACCGCCATCACGGAAGCAAGCCAGCCCAGCTGCAGGGCCCGTGTCAGGACTGCCTTTTGCATCGACTCTTCCTATCTGCGGCCGGTTTAGGCCAACCGCTCATCTGAAATTATTATTCAAAACATCCGCTTGAGCCCGGTCTTAAGACCGGGCTCAAACTGATATCAGAGCTGGTTCACTTCGGCATACCAGTTGCTGGCATCCTTTAAGAGTTCGAAGGACCGGCTGACCATGGCGTGGGGATCAGCCAGGTACCCGGCCTGCAGGAGAGTGGTCTCGAAGAGCTGTTCAGTGAATTTTTTGACGTACTCATCCTCGGGATTTCGCCGGTACACTTTGAGCAGATTCTTGTTCAGGCCGTGCTGCGGGTTGACTTCCAGGATCTGCTTCGGTATCGAACCGTCCTTGTTCATGGCCTGCATGATCTTCTGCATCTGGGAGCTGATCCCGCCTTCAGGGTTTACCAGACAGGCCGGGCTGTTTTGCAAACGCTTCGAGGCCTTGACCTCGGTTACCCTGTCCCCCAGGATCTCTTTCATCTTGGCAAGGAGATCCTCGAAAGGCTTCTCCTCTTCTTCCTTCAGCGGTTCTTCCTCTGCCTTGCCCTCGGCTGCGAAGCCCTCCAGATCCTGCGGGTTGACATGTTCAGCCGCCTTGACCTGGAAATCTTCGAAGGTTCCCAGTGACTGCATGACAAATTCATCGATCGGCTCGTAGAGGTAGAGCACCTCCAGTCCCTTGCCGGCCAGCATCTCCAGATGGGGATTGGACAGGACTTCCTCCCGGCTGGAACCTGAGATGTAGTATATCTCCTTCTGCCCTGTCTTCATCCGTTCGCTGTAGGCCTTCAGGGAGGTCAGGCCCTGATTGTCTTCGTGCCAGGAGGAGTTGAAGCGCAGGAGCTTGGCGAACTTGTCCTGATTGCCGAAATCAGTGTAGCCCAGCTTGAAAATCCGGCCGTGCTCACGCCAGAACTGGGTATAGCGGTCCTCGTCGTTGGCCGCCAGCCGTTCCAGCTGCGTCAGGACCTGCTTGGCCAGGGTGGTGTTGATCTTCCTGATCAGGGCGCTCTCCTGGATCGCCTGCCTGGAAAGATTCAGGGGAAGATCCTCCGAATCCACGATACCCTTGACGAAACCGAGATACTGGGGGATGATGTCCTGATTGGACTTTTCGATCAGCACCCGGTTCACGTAGAGATCCAGACCGTATTCCGAAGGAAAGGTCTCAAACAGAAAAGTGCTCTTCTTGGGGATGAACAGGAGGCTGTTGAACTGGACCGGGGCGTCCACGGAAATGTGGATGGTTTCCAAGGGGTCATCGCTGTCGAGGGTCAGAAACTTGTAAAATTCGTTGTACTGTTCCTTGGAAATGTTGAACTTCGATTCCTTCCAGAGGGCGGCCACGGTGTTCACCTTCTCCTGGTCCACATAGATGGGAAAGGAGATGAAATTGGAATGCCGCTTGATGATCGATTTGATCGTTTCCGGCTCCAGGTATTCCTGGCAGTCCTCCTTCAAGGTGATCTCCACCAGGGTTCCCCGTTTCAGCTCGGAATCGGGCTCCCCTATTTCATAACCGTTTATGCCGTCCGAAATCCAGGTTACGGCCGGCTCGTCCTTCCGGGCCGACTTGCTCTTGATCCTGACCTGATCGGCGACCATGAATACGGAATAGAAACCCACCCCGAAGCGGCCGATGATATTGTCCGGGTTCTCCTTGTCCTCGGCGACCTGCTTCATGAATTCCTCGGTTCCGGACTTGGCGATCGTTCCCAGGTTGGAGATAAGTTCATCCTTGCTCATCCCGATCCCTGTGTCGGCTATCTTCAGAATCTTGTTGTCCTTATCCGGTTCGATCCTGATTTCCAGTTCCTGCTCCGGATCCG
>JAIPDR010000133.1 GCA_021737615.1 Desulfohalobiaceae bacterium
TGGCCTTGATGTCCTTGTTCCAGTCGGAGTTGACCGGGAGCTTGCCTTCCCGGATCCAGCGGGCATAGAGGTAGATGATGGATTCGATCTTGAAGTTGTGCTCGATATTGAACTTGCGCAGTCCTTCCCGGACCGCGTACAGTTCGTGGCCTCACTCCGTATTCAGCCAGTACTCGCAGCCGAGGTCATCCACCGCCTTGGCCTTTTGTCTGACGATCTTTTCCCAGGATTCATCATCGGCCAGGAACAAGCAGTAGTTCTCAGCGGCCCAGCCCAGGGTCCCGTAGGTCCAGTCGGCCCCGGCCATATGCATGATCTTCCAGAGGGGAACCATCTCGTCAGGTTCGGTGACCGGCTCCCGGGAGTTCTGGTTTAAGAAGTATTTGGCGCCCTGTTTGTTGATGGGGGCGACCATGTCTTTGAACTTGGGCTGGTCTTCCCGGACTTCCTCCAGGACGTCTTCGACCACGAACTGGAAGTCCTCCGAAGAGGCCCCCATGGCGCTGAAGCCTTCGGTTTTCAAGGCCGCATCGCAGGAATCCCTGATGCCTTTGGGTCGGTCTTCCCTGGGCCAGGAGGCCCGGCAGTTGAAGACCAGGGCCGGGATGTTGATGCCCATGGGACAAGCGCGGACGCAGCGCTGGCACTGTGTGCAGCACCAGGCCCAGGTCGATTTCATGACCTCTTCATCCAGGCCCAGGGCGGCCATGCGCAGAAACTTGCGCGGATCCATCCCATCGATCCCCGTTGCCGGACAGCCGGACGAACAGGCCCCGCAGGTCAGGCAGAGATTGAGATTGCCTCCTTCGGGCAGAATCTCCATGACCTTGTCCATGAAGGAGGTCCTCTTGGGCCCCCCCAGTTTTAAAGCAGCTTCCGCCATTTGATCCTCCTTCCAAACATGGTATTAAAGCGATAGCTAAGTATTTAAAAAAAGGCTGAATAAATCATTCACCGGACAACATCCTTACAGAAGCCTCTTTATCGGCTCGGATGCAACATTTCGATCTATGTGAAAAAATGCACAGTCAGAGATCTAATCCTAAATTTCAAATTTGTCAAACTGCTGCAGATGCCAGATTACCAGCCGATGGTCAAATAGTCGTGGATGGAGTTGGAGCACTGCCGGCCGGCGCCTGCGGCCAGGATGACCGTGGCCGCTCCGGTCACGATGTCCCCGCCGGCCCAGACCCCTTTCTTGGTGGTCTTGCCGGTCTTCTCATCGGCAATGACATAGCCCCATTTGTTCAGTTTAAGCTCCGGCGTGCTCTGGGTGAGCAGAGGGTTGGCCCCGGCCCCTACGGCAATGACCGCCAGGTCGCAATCCAGTTGAAATTCCGATCCCTTGACCGGTACCGGCCTGCGCCTGCCTGAATCGTCCGGCTCCCCGAGTTCCATCTGCAGACATTCCATGCCCGATACCCGGCCCTGGTCATTGCCCATGAATCTGGTCGGAGCGGTCAAGAGGTAAAACTGGATGCCCTCCTCTTCAGCGTGGTGAATTTCCGCTTCTCTGGCCGGCATTTCCTCCCGGGATCGGCGGTAGATGATGCGGACGTTGTCCGCCCCCATGCGCATGGCGGTCCGGGCCGCGTCCATGGCCACGTTGCCCGCCCCGAAAACGGCCACGTCCTTGCCCTTGACCAGGGGGGTGTCGTATTCCGGAAAGCGGTAAGCCTTCATCAGATTGGCCCGGGTCAGGTATTCATTGGCCGAGTAGATGCCCACCAGGTTCTCGCCCGGGATGTTCAAAAACCGGGGCAGACCGGCCCCGACCCCGAGGTAGATGGCCTCATAGCCTTCTTCAAAGAGTTCGTCCAGGCTGGTGGTCTTGCCGACGACCTCGTTGCACTGGATCCTGACCCCGAGGCGTTCCAGGAAGTTCAGCTCCTGGGCCACGATTTCCTTGGGCAGCCTGAACTCCGGGATACCGTAGACCAGGACTCCGCCTCCCTTGTGAAAGGCCTCGAATACGGTGACCTCGTGTCCTTTCAGGATCAGGTCCCCGGCCACGGTCAGGCCGGAAGGGCCGGAACCGACCACGGCCACGCGCTTGCCGGTGGGTTCGGCCTTGGGCGGGAGCTCCCCCGTGCCGGAGTGGCGTTCGTGATCTGCGGCAAATCGTTCCAGATGGCCGATGGCCACGGGCTCGCCCTTTTTGCCGAGGATGCAGAGTCCCTCGCACTGGTCTTCCTGGGGGCAGACCCGGCCGCAGATGGCCGGGAGGCTGTTTCTCTGCCAGATATGACGGATGGCTTTGGTGAAATCACCTTCCTGGATATACCTGATGAACTCAGGGATATCGATTTCCACCGGACAGCCCTCTACGCAGGCCGGCTTTTTGCATTGCAGGCACCTGGAGGCCTCCTGCATGGCCATCTGTTCGGTGTATCCCAGAGGGACCTCGTCGAAATTGTGTTTGCGGACATCGGCCTTTTGTTCCGGCATCTGCTGCCGCGGCAGCTTTTCTTTCTTGCTTTTTTTCTCTTTCTTGTCGTTCTTCTCGCCCATCATTCCCTCCCTTCTAAAAATTTGAAGCAGACTTCAAATTTTTAGATATAAATGTTTTATGACGCCTGCGGCGTATTTGGTGTCAAAAAATGCTTTATGAGCTTTTATACAAAACATTTCGGTAGAGGCTCATGTCTCACGACTTCCAACTACGGAAGTGCTTCCCAGCCCCTCGGAGAGAAATCCAAGTGTATATCCTAAATCCGCCATGCCGGTCTTTCCGGCATGGCGGATTTAGGATTGGCAGGCGCACTTGAACTTCTCGTAGGATTCCTTTTCCATATCGGTATAGGCCTGCAGGCGTTTGGAAAGTTCCTCGAAGTCGACCAAGTGGCCATCGAACTCAGGGCCGTCGACGCAGGCGAACCTGGTTTCACCGCCCACGGAGACCCGACAGCAGCCGCACATGCCGGTGCCGTCGACCATGATTGAGTTCAGGCTGACCAGGGTCTTGACATTGTACTCTTTGGTCATTTTGGTCACGAACTTCATCATGGGCACCGGGCCGATGCCGACCACCAGCTTGACGTCCTCTTTTTCCAGGGTCTGTTTGAGGACGTCGGTCACAAACCCGTGATGCCCGTAGGAGCCGTCATCGGTGCAGACCCGCAGATCATGGGAAGCGGCCTTCATTTCTTCTTCCAGGATGAGCAGGTCCCTGGTCCGGGCTCCGATGATGGCGATGACATGATTTCCGGCCTCTTTCATGGCCTTGGTGATGGGGTGCATGACCGCGACCCCTGTCCCGCCGCCCACGCAGACCACGGTCCCCAGTTTTTCAATCTCGGTGGCCTTTCCCAGAGGCCCGATGACGTCCTGGTAGCCCTGGCCTTCCTGCAGGGTGGAAAAGAGTGCGGTCGATTTTCCGACAACCTGATAGATGACCGCGATGATGCCTTTTTCCGGATCGGTGTAGGCCATGGTCAAGGGGATCCGTTCCCCGGTTTCATTGGCTTTTAGGATGACAAACTGGCCGGGTTTAGCTTTTGCCGCGATTTTCGGGGCCTTGATCTCATTGAGGACCACGGTGCCCTGGGCCATCTCTTTCCTTTTGACGATTTCAAACATCTTCACCTCCGGGCAAAAGGTTTTATGGGTGAACCTTGTTTATAGTAGCTTATCAAAAATTACTCTTCCTTACCTGATTGTCATCAAAGCTGTCAAATACCAGAAGTTGGTCCAGGATGAAACTCCAGCCCTCCATGAACTGTAGAGGGCTTTGCCTCTGGCAGATTCCAATGCGACATTGCGGCCAACTTCTGGTTTAGAAACCCTTGACAGTTTGAACAGCGGTCTGGTAGTTTATGAATGAATATTCATTCATTTTTTGTTTTCAAAAAAATCTATACCAACGGAGGTCGATCATGAAAAAAATCAAGCGGGCGGCGATCCTGGGCTCAGGGGTCATGGGCGCGACCATAGCCGCACATCTGGCCAATGCGGGTTTAAAAGTCCTGATGCTGGATATCGTCCCCGGGGAGCCGGATGAACAGGAAAAGAGCCAGGGGCTGACCCTGCAGAGTCCCGAGGTCCGGAACCGCATTGCCAGAAACGGGCTGAACTCACTTCTGTCCATGAAACCGGCCCCGTTTCTGCTCAAGGAATACGCCTCCCGGATCGAGATCGGAAACTTCGAGGACCATGCCGCAAGGCTCGAGGAATGCGACTGGGTCCTGGAAGTTGTCCTGGAAAACATGGAGATCAAGAAGAAGGTCTTTCAGGAGACCGTTGTCCCCAATCTCAAGGCAGGCGCGGTCTTGAGCACCAATACCAGCGGCTTGTCGGTCAATGAGATGGCCGGGGTCCTTCCGGAGCCGCTCAAAAAAAGGTTCATGGTCACTCATTTTTTCAATCCGCCCAGATACATGCGCTTGATGGAGGTAGTCGGCTGTGAACAGGCCGATCCGGAAGTGGTCAGGGACATGGCCGAGTTTCTGAACAGACGTTTGGGCAAGGGGATCGTCTATTGCAAGGACACCCCCAATTTCGTGGCCAACAGGATCGGGGTCTACTCCATCGCCAAATGTCTTGAGCACATGATGGATATGGACATGAGCGTGGAAGAGGTGGATGCAGTGGCCGGCAAACCCACAGGCAGACCCAAGACGGCGGCCTTCAAGACGTCCGATCTGGTGGGACTGGACACCATGGCCCATGTGGCCGGGAATTCCTATGAGGCCCTCACTGATGACGAAGAGCGGGAGACTTTCAAGCTGCCCGGCTGGTTTGAGGAGATGATCCAGAACCGGCAACTGGGGAACAAGACCGGGCAGGGCTTCTACAAGAAGGAAAAGACCGATCAGGGGCTGCAGAGATACTTTTGGGATTACAAAAACAAAGAGTACGTTCCGATTCAAAAGCCCAAATTCGAATCCGTGAAATTTGCCAGGATGGCCAAGACCACGGCTGAACGGATCAAGGCCATCGTCCAGAGGCAGGACCGGGCCGCTGAGTTTGCCTGGCGGAACCTGCGGGATACCCTTCTTTATTCCTTCAAGCGCATCCCGGAGATCGCGGACGATGTGCTCAACATCGACAACGCCATGAAGTGGGGCTTCAACTGGGAACTCGGGCCTTTTGAAATGCTGGACGCTATCGGGGTCGACTATTTTGTGCAGCGGGCCAGGAAAGATCAGGCGGCCGTGCCGAAAGAACTGGAAGGCATCGAGCGTTTCTACAGGGTCGAAAACGGCAAACGCTTTTATTTTGACCTGAAAACAAGGACCTACCAGGAAGTTCCGGTCAAAGAGGATGTTATCGAACTGCCGCTCTTGAAAAAATCCAGAGGCGTGGTCGAGAAAAACGACAACGCATCCATCCTAGACCTGGGTGACGGGATTTTCTGTCTGGAATTCCATTCTCCCCAGAACTCCCTGAGCGACGACATGATCGACCTGACCGAGAGGTGTGTCCAACTGGTGGAAGACCAGGGCCAGGGCATCGTCATCGGCAATCAGGGAGAGCGGTTCTCAGTGGGGGCCAACCTGTTCATGGTGGCCGTAGGCATTGCCGAGGGCAAATTCGATGAGATCGATCAAAGCGTGCGCAAGATCCAGAATGCGACCATGGCCCTCAAATACGCCCATGTCCCGGTGGTGGCCGCCCCCTTCCAGATGGCCCTGGGCGGTGGCTGCGAGTACTGTCTGCACTGCGACGCGATCAATGCCCATGTCGAGACCTACATGGGGCTGGTGGAAATGGGCGTGGGACTGCTCCCGGCCGGAGGCGGCACCAAAGAAATGTGTGTCCGGGCTGCACAAATGGCCGAACGGTACGGGATCGAGGTCCAGCCCCTGATCTTCAAGTTCTTTGAGAACATCGCCATGGCCAAGGTCTGCATGGGCGCGGCCGAGGCTTTTGGGCTCGGGTACATGCGGGAGGGTGACAGCATGAGCATGGATATCGGCAGCCTTCTGGGCGACGCCAAACAAAAGGCCGTATCCCTGGCTAAAACCTATATCCCCAGGTTTCCTCAACCCTTCAAGGCCCCGGGCCGTGATGCGGCCGCGAGCATCAAGAGCCAATTGTGGAACATGAAGGAAGGAGGCTTTATCTCGGAGTATGACTATGAGCTCGGTTCTACAGTGGCCCTGGTCATCAGCGGCGGTGATGTGGATCCCGGGACCCTGATAACGGAACAGTACGTCCTCGATCTGGAGCGGGAGGCCTTTGTCAGGCTTTGCCGCAATCAGAAGACCGTGGACCGGATCGAGCACATGCTCAAGACCAACAAGCCCCTGCGAAACTAAATTTTCCGGGCAGCAAGCTGCCGGGAAAATTTAGTTTATAATGAAGAAAAAAAGTTATTGGCTTCGCCTAAGATGAATTTTTTTATAAAATTATTTGTAATTATTAAACAAAATTTTCTGAAATTTTGTTTAGGAGGAAGACATGAAACAAGCCTATATTCTAAAAGCGGTTCGGACTCCGGGCTGTAAGGCCACCCGGGGCAAGTTCGCCAATTGCCGGCCCGATTACCTGGCCACGGTGGCCCTTACCGGTTTGCTGCAAAAGACCGGGGTGGATCCTATGGACATCGAGGATGTCATCCTGGGCTGTTCGTTTCCAGAAGCCGAGCAGGGCATGAATGTCGGCCGGATGGCGGCCTTGAGCAGCGGCCTGCCCTATCAGGTCCCGGGTCAGACCGTGAACCGTTTCTGCTCTTCCGGTCTGCAGTCCATAGCCATGGCTGCGGAGCGGATCATGGCCGGTTTTGCCGACTGCATCGTGGCCGGAGGCGTGGAGTCCATGACCTGCGTGCCCATGGGAGGCAACAAATACTCGGCCAACCCGGAACTTGTGGAAAACCGGCCCGAATCCTACGCCTCCATGGGAATAACCGCGGAAAAAGTGGCCGAGCGCTACGATGTCTCCCGGGAAGATCAGGACAGGTTCGGCCTGCAGAGCAATGAGCGGGCCCTTGCGGCCATAGCCCGGGGTAAATTTACAGAAGAGATCATCCCCGTTCCTGTAGAGCGGACCGGACTGGAGGGAGACAAGCGGGTCGCGGCTACGGAGGTTGTCGATATTGACGACGGACCGCGAAAAACTACCCTGGAGAAGATGGCCCGGCTCAAGTCCCCGTTCAAGGCCGGAGGAAGCGTGACCGCAGGCAATTCCTCTCAGATGACCGATGGCGCGGCCGTGACCCTGGTCGTCTCCGAAGAGTATCTGAAAAAAGTCAGTCAGGATCCCATGGCCAGGTTCGTGGCCTTTGATGTCAAGGGGTGCCCCCCGGAAATAATGGGCATCGGCCCTTCCCTGGCCATCCCCGGAGTTCTGGAAAAAGCGGGAATGAAGTTCGAGGCCATCGATCTCTATGAAATCAACGAGGCCTTTGCCTCCCAGGCCCTGTACTGCCTGCGGGAACTGGGCCTTAGCCAGGAGAAGGTCAATGTCAACGGCGGGGCCATTGCCCTGGGCCATCCCCTGGGCTGCACCGGGGCCAAACTGACCACGACCCTGTTGCACGAGATGCAGCGCAGAGACGCGAAGCGCGGCATCGTCTCCATGTGCATCGGCGGCGGCATGGGCGCGGCCGGTATCTTTGAAAGGGTTTGATATCTTTTTTACATCTATTCCGTCATTCCGGCGAAAGCCGGAATCCAGACACAGTTGCAAGAAAACCGATCAATTGGATTTTCTTTTTCTGCTCGGGCTCCTGGATGCCGGATCAAGTCCGGCATGACGGAGTGCCGAATGCTGCACAACAGGTAAATGACGTTGTAGAGTTAACCAAAAGAGACATTTTCCAAGCAATTTTCCTAAGTTGAGAAAATGGCAAAGAGTTCTCATATTAAGGACATCAAAGGGTTTCTGGCAGAGGATGAAGGCCGGGCCCTGTTCGAACTGGGCAAGAAGCAGGGCGGGCTGGGGCCCTGTTTGGAGATCGGCGGGTACTGCGGGCTGTCCACTGTGTGGCTCGGCCTGGGGATCAAGGAAAGCGGCGGGGTCCTGTTTTCCATAGACCACCACCAGGGGTCGGAAGAGCACCAGCCTGGAGAAGAATACCATGACCCGGATCTGGTCGATCCTCGGACGGGCTGCATTGATTCCTTTCCCGAGTTCAGGCAAAACATGCGCCGGGCCGGCCTGGAGGATACTGTAGTGCCCGTCGTGGCCGGTTCGGTCCTGGTAGCCAGACAGTGGGCCACACCCCTGGCCCTGGTCTTCATCGACGGCGGGCACAGTCTGGAGACGGCAGTGTCTGACTACCGTTCCTGGGCCTTGCATGTCATACCAGGAGGCATCCTGGCCGTGCACGATATCTTTTTCGATCCGACCCAGGGCGGGCAGGCTCCGCATGAGGTCTATCAGACGGCCCTGGCCTCCGACCTTTTTCAGAAAGAGGGCATGATCAATACCCTGGGAATACTTCGGCGGCTGTAAGAACCTGATGTTACCCGAAAATAAGATCCTTATGACCCGGATTTTCGTCGGGTCTGCCCGATGAAAATCCGGGTTTAGAGGGGTTTGATCCAGGCGTTGTTTCGGCCGAGATAACACCACTGTCCTGGAATTCCCCTGCGGGTTTTGATGTGCGGATGATTCAGCCAATGCAACAGGTCCTCATAGGCCTGATAGGCCCGGCGAAAGCGATCCGCGTCCCCGCCCAAATCAGGGTGATGTTTCCTGGCTGCCTTGCGAAAGGCGGTCTTGATGACCTCTTCTGCATAGTCTTGCTGCACGAGTTCGGTTTTGTCCACCTCTAAGAGGAACATCTGCTTGGAGATATGTGAAAACTGGACTTTTTCCAGCGGTATGACCCTGTCCCTGGAGAAAATATTGGTCTGCCCGCTGTCTAAGATTGTCTGCATGGCCATGTTCCGGCTTCGGTGCGTCTTCATCTGATTCCACCACAGCTCGCCCAAATCAAAAATCATCTGATTCATGTCCTGGGCCGGTTTCCTGCCCGGTGTCCGCCTGTGAAAATAGGTGTGCACCGTCTGGTTGTTGTACGGCAGGACATTGAGGATCAGGTAATCTTCTGTGAACAGAAAAGAGGCGTATTTGGTGGAGATCGCCCGCAGGAGATTATTGAACCACTTGAGCTTGAACTGAAATTGCTCCTTGCAATCCGGGGAACAGTACCTCAGCTTGTTCTTCTCCAGGACCCGGCCGCAGGCCAGGCAGCGTTTGACGAGTGAGTAAGTTTGGGATTTGATGGAGTTGCGACTCTGCTTCATGTCCAATCGATATACTTACGGTCGTCATAAATTGAGGTTTTCATTATTCGGTATCTTGGTAGTCGATGCCGTATATTTCGGCGACCTTGCAATTTATTCCTCCCGTAAGTATGTATAGTTTTAAATAGTTACACAAGAATGGCCAAGCAGCATGGATCAGAGTAATTCAGTGAAAATTGCATTTTTATTTATATTATCAAATAGATACCAGAAGTTGGCCCAAATGAAGCTCCTATCCTGCATGATTTCTATAAGGTCTCATTGAAGGCAGATACAAACCGCAATTTATGCCAACTTCTGGTATAACAATGAACAGGCTTGGAGGCAAGGGGCGCCGGATGCTCCGGGCAGCGGGAACCAGATTCTTGCGAAATGACTGGATATATGGCAAAGAAGAGATCGCTGAAGGATTTTTGAATACGGTGCACAGATCAAGGAGCGTGCTATGCCTGAAAACGTTGAAGATATTACCATCGCTTATGAAGAAGACGGCCAGTGCCTGGTCAAGGAGCTGGATAAAGAGGTCTTGAGCAAGGGGGCCTGGACGACCATTCTCTTCAGGTACCGGCAGTTTGACCGCAAATTGGAAGACTTCGGTCCGGACAAGTATGTCATCCGCCGTTACAGGAAGATCAAGGGAGAATACAGGCCCCAGTCCAAGTTCAATATATCCAGCCCCAGGCAGGCCAGGCAGATCGTTCAGACCCTGTCCAGGTGGCTCGAGGAAGCGGATGGCTGAACGAGGTAAGAATTAAAATATATGCCCACGAATCAAATGTGTTAACACGGATAATTCACTTAACTAAGTGTCTGAAAATTAGTCTACTTGGGCGAATTCTCAGACAAGGGGAAAGAAATGGCCCTCAAAGAACACGAATACGTCAGGCAGACCCTGGAGCGGTACACCAATTCACCTCTGGAGAGTTTTCAGGAACATATCCTGCTGACCAATTTCAAACAGTATCTGCAGGGCTTCGAGAAGAAGACCCAGGAATGCTGTTCCGAAGGCAATTTCCGCATAGTCAATGCCAAAGAGCAGAACTGCACCATGATCGACTTCGGCATCGGCTCTCCTCAGGCGGCCCTGGTCATCAATTGCCTGGCCTACCTTGATCAGTTGAAATCGGTTATCGTCCTTGGCATGTGCGGGGGGATAGACGATATCCTGGAGTTCGGGGATTTCGTCATCCCCACGGCGGCCATCAGGGGCGAGGGAACCAGCCGTCACTATTTGCCCAAGGAGTTTCCGGCCATTCCGGCCACCTCCGTGAATATCATCTGCCGCCGGGCGGTCAAGGACAAAAACATCGCTCCCAGGCAGGGGATCATGTACACCACGGACAGGCGCTTGTGGGAATTTGACCAGGATTTCGTAGACTACCTGCGCAGACAGCGGATCCTGGCCATCGACATGGAACTGGCCACGCTTTTTTCCGTTGCCTATCGCTACGAGATACCCATTGGTTCGATCATGCTCGTCTCGGACATGCCCCTGCAGAAGAGAGGCATCAAAGGCAAGAAGCTCCATGAGGAGATCTATCCCAAATACATGGAGATGCATCTGGATATGGGCATGGAGGCCGTGGCCCAGCTGGATGCAAACTGGGAGAAAGTGGAGAGAAAGCTGAACAGTGAATGGTAACCAAAACGGCCCGTTTTTAGGGAAAAAAACAGGCCGTTT
>JAIPDR010000134.1 GCA_021737615.1 Desulfohalobiaceae bacterium
TGAAAAACGGGACCTGTTTGGACCAGGACCAGCTCCCCCCGCCGAGGCCGCTGATGAAGAGCACCGGAAAGCCGGTTCCCTCGATCCGGTAATACATGGTCAGATCATGGCACTGTATGTGGGGCATGGCAATCTCCTTACAGGATTTACGAATATTATGAAGAGCAAAAATCATACCGAAAATTTGAAAAGATTTCATCTCAGCAATTTTTCCTTAGGTGGAATATCCGGAGCCATAACTTCCTGCTCGACCACTTTGGGAAGAAAGATGCTATCCTTGAACAACTTCATAATCAAATGGAGCTGATTGACTTTGGCAAGAAAAATCAGAGGCGATGCATCAGCTATCAGAACCATAGTCAAATCCTTCCAGATCCCGTTCCAATTCTCTTCTGTTATAGTTCAGCTCTATTGATTCCTCTGGAAGCTTGAGCAGTATCTCCCTCAGGCTCAACCCGGCGATTTCAGCGGCCCGTGAAAGAGTCACACTTCCCTGACGGTAAGCGCGAAGCGCCCTTTCTGTCTGGATGTCCACGTACCCCTTCCGGATTAACTGTTTGAGCAGTGCCCCACGATCGAGGCCAAGCTCTGCTGCAAGGGCGTCGATTTTTTCTGCTTCACCTTTTGTCAGCCTGGTGGATAGGGCCACAGTCCTCATGTTCGTATACTCCTTCATTTTTTGTATACGATAAATGTGAATGCCTTTCACGTCTACTTGTTTCATTTCAGTAGCTTCAAAGCGACCCATAGAGTCGCAAAAATAAGACTGATTCAACCATTATTCTCTGCATAGATCATGAAACCGTTTGGCCCGGACACGGCTTATGGTTATTGATAGTTGTTTTATGGTTTGACATCCAAAAAAGGAACCTGCTATGAGTTTAGCATGTCATTGATATGCTCAAATGATCAGGGGCCTGGACTGTTTTCTCCAATCAACCGCTGAAGACCGTGAGAAGATAACCAGTGCGAATAAAGCGCCGGCGTGTCAGCCCGGCCGCTGGCCGCGGCTGACACATAACTATTAAATATTTATATGGATAAACAGCCACTTTTAGCTATTGGTGTTGAAGTCGATTGCTGCCAGTTAGATCAATGAGAAGAAACTGAAAGGTTGTAACAACCGTTCGCAAAGCCTCACTTGACGATAAAGGCAGATTTTTGGGATGGACAAGACCGAGGACGAGGTTTCTTTTTTGCCATGCGACATTCCATGGCAAAACCCGCCATCGCTGACGCGAAAGCAGCCAGGTTCGTTCGCCGCGAAAGCGGTTGGGCCTTCCGTCCGGGGAGCATCGCCCGGGCGGAAAGAAAATAATCATCTGCCGTCCCTGCCTTCGTCCCAGTAATCAAGCGACCGCAGGGAGCGGTTGTTTCAAAACAAATCCGAAGCTTCACACGAGCAAGGCCTCTGGCCTGCCGACCGCCCAGCTTGATCGAAACAAATCTCCTCATGCCCAAAAACCTTGCCCGCTTTATCAAGGACATCGAACGTTCCGAACGTTTTGCCGATCAGGTCGTGCATCATGAACAACTTCCGGGACAGGAAGCCGTATTCGGCCGGGTGTCCGCGGACTGGCCCGAACCTGTTGAAACCTGGCTGCAGGGACGTGCTCTTGACAGACTCTACTCCCACCAGGCCAAAGCCCTGGATCTGATCCGTTCCGGACGGCATACGGTCATCTCCAGCCCTACTGCCAGCGGGAAATCGCTGATCTACACCCTGCCGGTCCTGGAAAGGTTTCTCCTCAAGCCCAAAAGCCGCAGCCTGCTCCTCTTCCCCCTGAAGGCCCTGGCCCGGGATCAGCTGCGGGCCTTTGCCGAATCGCTGCATTCCTTGACCCATCCCTTTAGACCCCGGGCGGAAATATACGACGGGGACACCCCCAAACGCGAGAGAAACAGGATCCGTAAAGATCCGCCGAACATCCTTTTGACCAACCCGGAGATGCTCCACCTGAGCATCATGCCCCATCACCACCTCTGGCAGGAATTCCTGAGCGGTCTGGACTTCGTGGTCTTGGACGAGGTGCACACCTACCGGGGGATCACCGGATCGAACATGGCCTGGGTCTTCAGGCGCCTGCTGCGAATCTGCGGCTATTACCGGGCCGACCCGACCTTCATCTTCTGCTCGGCCACGGTGGGCAATCCCGGGGAACTGGCCCGCAAGCTGACCGGCCTCGAAATCGAGAGTGTCGAAGGCAACGGCTCTCCCCGGGGAAAGAAGCATTTTTTGCTGCTCAACCCCCTGACCGGTCCGGCCCGAAGCGGACTCGCCCTGTTGCAGGCCGCGCTTAAACGGGGGCTGAGGACCATTGTCTATTCCCAGTCCAGGAAGATGACCGAGCTGATCGCCCTCTGGTCGGCCAAACAGTGCCCCGAATATGCCGGGCGGATCAGCGCCTATCGATCGGGTTTCCTGCCCGAGGAGCGCCGGGACATCGAAGCCCGGCTGGCCGACGGCCGGATCCTGGCGGTGATCACCACCAGCGCCCTGGAACTGGGCATCGACATCGGCTCCCTGGACATCTGCATCCTCCTGGGCTATCCCGGTTCGATCATGGCCACCTGGCAGCGTGGAGGACGGGTGGGACGGCAGCAGCAGGAGAGCGGGATCATCCTGCTGGGTCTGGAGAACAGCCTGGATCAGTACTTTATGGCTAATCCCCAGGCGATTTTCCGGCTCCAACCGGAAGACGCGGTGCTCAACCCCTTTAACCCGGCCATCATGCAGAATCAGCTCAAATGCGCGGCCCTGGATCTCCCCCTGGACCGTCAGGAGGACTTCCTGGCCGGGGACGCGATCCAGGCCGCCGTGGACTCCCTCGAAGAAGACGGGGGGCTCGTCCCCGGGGAATCCGGGCAGCGTCTGTTCTGTCCCTGGAAGGACTTCGCCCGGCAGGTCAACCTCAGGGGAGCGGGCTCGCAGCTGCGCATAGTCAATGAATCGAGCCGCAGGTCCATCGGCAGCATCGACTTCTACCGGGCCCATCATGAAACCCACCCCGGGGCGGTCTACCTGCACCGGGGCAGGACCTTCGTCATTAACAGCCTGCAGCCGGAACAGTCCACGGTCTGGGCCGTCTCCAGGAAAGTCAATTACTTCACCAGGGTCAGAAGCGAAAAACAGACCGAGATCCTGAAACAGACCGCCGCGGCCGATGTCTTTCAGACCAGGATCTGCCTGGGCCGGCTCAGGATCACTGAACGGATCACCGGCTATGAAAAACGGCTGGTCAAGGGGCAGAGGCTGCTGGAGATAGTCCCCCTGGACCTCGACCCCCTGATCTTCGAGACCGAAGGCTTCTGGATCGAGATCCCGACACGGATCCAGAACCTGGTCGAGGAAAAGCGGATGCACTTCATGGGGGGAATACACGCCCTGGAGCACGCCTTGATCGGCATTCTTCCTCTTCTGATCCTGACCGACCGGCGGGACCTGGGCGGCATCTCCCACCCGGCCCACCCCCAGCTGGAGCAGGCGGCCGTCTTTGTCTACGACGGGGCACCGGGAGGGATCGGGCTCTGCGGCCAGGCCTTTCAAAGGGCTGCGGAGATGCTGGAGAGGACCCGTAAAAGTATCGACGCCTGTTCCTGCGAGCTGGGCTGCCCGGCCTGCATCCAATCCCCCAAATGCGGCTCCGGAAACAGGCCCCTGGACAAGCAGAGCGCCCTGTATATCCTTCATAGCCTGTCCGGACAAGCCTTCAGCCCGGATACGGTCCTCACCCCGACTCAAAACCCCAAACCCGTTCCTGAGGTTGCCCGCAAGATTGACAATCCAAGGGCTGCCGTACCAAGTCGGGACAGGGCCCCGTCGCCGGCAGTCATCAGGCAGCCCCTGCCCGGCCGCTTCGGGGTCCTGGACCTGGAAACCCGGCTTTCGGCCCGGGAAGTCGGGGGCTGGCACCGGGCCTGGAAAATGGGGGTCAGCTGCGTGGTGCTCTATGACAGTGCAGAGGATGACTATAAAACCTATCTCGAGGCCGACCTGGATAAGCTGATACAAGACCTGCAGCGGCTGGATCTGGTGGTGGGATTCAACATCAAGCGCTTCGACTTCCAGGTCCTGCGCGGTTACAGGGAGTTTCCCTTCCAGGACCTGCCCTGCCTGGACCTGCTCCAAGCGGTCTACATCCGGCTGGGCTACCGGCTGTCCCTGGACAATCTGGCCGCAGCCACTTTGGGGGCAAAGAAATCGGCCTCGGGCCTAATGGCCCTGAAGTGGTGGAAAGAGGGCAGGATCGACAAGATCATCGAATACTGCCGCCTGGATGTCGCCCTGACCCGGGACCTCTACCTCTTCGGCCGGGACAAGGGCCATGTCTATTTTCAAAACAAGGCCAAAAAACTGGTCCGGGTCAGGGCGGACTGGTATCCACTTTGTCCTCAGGGCTAAGGCCCTGAGGACAAAGTGGATAAATCTGAACCGGATAAAAGCCGGCCTGCGACATCCAATTTCAATGGAATTGTTCTATGAACAGGTTCTCCACTCCTGTCTCCGGCTTACTGCCTCCTTTTTATCCCTGAATTTCTGCAATAAAAAACAGGAAAGTGTGTTGCCCCGAAGTAGCTTAAGCACTAAATCAGAGGGCTATTTTCTTTTTCTTAACCGTGAACCGTGAACCTGGAACCTTTGGGTGCGGGCGAAGCCCGCTTTAAATCCTTCTCATTTTCTTCGAAACTTCCCGGGTCAGAAAGAGGACTCTTTTTGCATGCTCCAGGGACAAGGAACCGGTTCCGCAGCTGGGGGTGATCAGGGACTGTTCAAAGAGCTGCTTGGGCTCAACCCCCATCTTCTCCAATTGCCTGAACTGCGCCTGCAGCTTTTCAGACAGGCTCTCAGGTGTCTCGCCCTCAATGCTCTCCGGGTCCTGGGTGGGGACGATTCCCCAGGCGATAATCCCGCCCCGCTCCATGAATGCCTTCAGCCCCTGCTCGAACATGGCCAGCTTTTCAAAATAGGCGTAGGCATCAAAGCTGAGGATGTCGGTCTTCGACTCCAAAAGGACCGACCAGTCGGCATTGGCGCAGATATGGACCCCGGCCAGCCCGTTTCGGACATGGACCTGTTCGATGACCTCGTTCAGGCAGTCCAGGACATTCTGCCTGGAGATGCTGATGAACTCGGAAGAACCGAATCCGGCCAGAGCCGGCTCGTCGAAAAAGAGAAGCACCGGGACCCGGAGCGGGGAAAGCTGCTCCACCTGCCAGGCGGCCTTGAGGGCCAGGAGCTTGACCGCCGCATCCCTTAGCTGCTCGTCGTAAAAGATGGCTTTTCCATCCTGATCCTTGACCCCGGTCCCAAAGGTGATCGGTCCGGTAATCTGCCCCTTGACGGCCATGGGCGATGTCTCCCGTCCGGCCAGGGTGTCCATGAGCTGAAAAAAACCACAGGCCCGGCCCCGGTCGAGACTGAACAGACTCCGGTCCAAATCGAGCTTTTCTTCAACGATCCCCATGTAGGTTTCGTAGAACTCGAGCAGTTCTGTTTCAAAGGACTCTGAGCCGGTATCCAGGTACTCCTTATCCCCCTTTTGCACATATCCCGGCAGGCCGGGCAGGAACTGGGAGAGCATGCCTTCCTGGGCGTAGGCCGGAAGCTGGGGCCAGAGGGGGATCTGGGGGGTATACTCCAGGATCAGGTCTGTGGCCTCCTGGTGATCCAGCAAGGGAAGACTCCCGATTAAAAGCGGCAGGCATCCGGGTTGAAAAGATTGCTGCTCCATTATCCTTTTCCTTTTATCCAATTTTCCCCTCCGGCCTTGAAGGCCGGAGGGGAAAATTGGATTTTAGAAATGTTGATCGTATCTGTCCTGAAACTCCTCCAGACTGAAGGAGTGGGCCTGGGTTCCGCTGTGCTCCACGCAGAAACTGGCACAGGTCGACCCCATCCGGGCCGCTTCCAGAAGATCCCGCTTTCGGCTCAGCCCCTTGAGCAGTCCGGCCCTGAAGGCATCGCCGCATCCGGTGGGATCCAGAGGCTTCTTGACCTTGACCGCCGGGACCGCCAGCTCCTTGTCCCGGTTCAAGATCTTCGAGCCCTCCTCACCCAGGGTAGTGATGATGGTCTGGGTCAGAGAAAGCAGTCCTTCTTTCTCCAGACCGGTGGCCTCCATGATCAGGCTCAGTTCATAGTCATTGGCGATGAGCATAAACGAGCCCCTGATCATTTCCTTGAGCTGTTCGCCGGAGAAGGCGGGGATGTTCTGGCCGGGATCAAAGATGAAGGGCAGGCCCAACTCCCGGTATATGGCCGGATACTTTTGCATGTCCTCCAGGTTGCCGGGGGAGACGATACCCAGGCCGTCTTTTCTGATCAAGGACCTGTATTCACCATTAGTCGGATAGTTCATGGCCCCGGGGTTGAAGGCGGTTATCTGGTTGTCCGCCTGATCAGTGGTGATATAGGCGGAGGCGCAGGGCAGGTCATCGACGACCTTGATCCCCTCGGGATTGACGTTGTTCTTTTGCAGCCACTTGCTGTAGCGTTCAAAGTCGTGGCCGGCCGTGGCCAGGACGGTCGGTCTCTCTTCGAGCAGGCCCAGGGAGTAGGCGATGTTGCCTGCGGTCCCCCCGAACTTCTCCTCCAGATCGTTGACCAGAAAACAGACGTTCAAGATATGCAGTTTCTCCGGCAGGATATGACTGGCGAACTTTTCAGGAAAGGTCATGATCCGGTCATAGGCCAGTGATCCTGATATATAGATATTCATATTGAAGGTTCCTCGGTATTCGAAAATAAAAAGTTTCAATGACGGAAAAAATGTCCTGAAGATTTTTTTCCAAGTCACTTGTCTAAATTGCAGACCGCTCCTTGCATGGAGCGGTCTCCAATTTACACTTTGCAGGCCGTCCTGAGGTCGGCCGCGGCATCGGTCTGTTCCCAGGTAAAATTCGGATTTTCCCGGCCGAAATGTCCGTAACAGGCGGTGTCCCTGTAGATAGGACGTTTCAGCTTCAGATGTTCGATGATGTAGTAGGGCCGCAGATCGAAGATCTCCCGGACGGCCTTGGTCAGGATGTCGTCGCTCACCTCTCCGGTGCCCCGGGAGGTCACCAGGACGGAGACCGGGTCGGCCATGCCGATGGCATAGGCTAACTGGACCTCGCAGACCTCGGCCAGTTTGGCCGCGACCACGTTCTTGGCCACATACCTGGCCATGTAGGCTGCCGAGCGATCCACCTTGGAAGGGTCCTTCCCGGAGAAGGCCCCGCCGCCATGGCCGCCCATGCCCCCATAGGTGTCCTGGATGATCTTGCGGCCGGTCACGCCGCAGTCCCCAAGGGGCCCCCCGACCACAAACCTGCCGGTGGGATTGATGAAGACCCGGAGTTTGTCGTCCAGCAGCTCTTCGGGCAGGCTCTTGAAGACGACCTCTTTCTTGATCCCCTCCTTGAGGTCCTCATAGGAAACCTTGTCGTCATGCTGCGTGGAAACCACGACGTTGTCTATGCGCACCGGTTTCCCGTCGTTATATTCGAGTGCGACCTGGGTCTTGCCGTCCGGACGCAGAAAATCAAAGACCTTTTTTTTCCGGACATAGGCCAGCCTGCGGCTCAGCTTATGGGCATAGTGAATCGGAGCCGGCATCAGCGTCTCGGTCTCACGGCAGGCGTAGCCGAACATCATGCCCTGGTCTCCGGCCCCCTGCTCTTCCGGAGCCTTGCGGTTCACCCCCTGCGAGATGTCCGGAGACTGTTTGTCTATAGAGGAGATGACCGCACAGGTTTCCCAGTCGAACCCCATATCCGAACTGTCATACCCGATATCCTTGACCGCTTCCCTGGCTATCTGGGGAAAATCGGCAAACCCCTGGGTGGTGATCTCCCCGGCCACAAAGACGAGCCCTGTGGTAACCAGGGTTTCACAGGCCACCCTGGACTGGGGATCCTGCTCGATGAGGCAGTCCAAAATGGAATCGGAAATCTTATCCGCCACCTTGTCCGGATGGCCTTCGGTCACTGACTCGGACGTGAACATGTATCTTCCTTTGGTAGATCTCATTGTTTTCTCCTTTAACTAAAAAAATTCAACAAATTAAGGGGTATAAAACAAAAACGCATTTTTCCCCAAAAACACCGATAAACAAGAAAATTTTACAAAAAAAAATGCAAGTAATAATATCTATCCAAATATAACCAGTTTGTCAAGAAAACTAGCTCTCCGTAGATTCAAATCCAGAAGAATACAAGATGGATTTGACACTCAACTCAACATTTAATGTAAAGGGATATTATCGTTATTGATACCAGACTTACGGAAAACTAAAATAGAGATAGAAGATTTAAAAAAAAATTTGAGAGATTTTACCGTAATTGAAAAATGTAATTACCTTTGCACTAAATTTACTATACAGACAAGATTTTTGGCCGCGCAGGACAAGGTCCTGAGCCGGACACATCTGCAGGGGACTGCCGCTTGCCCTTGAATTCCGTTATTGGTATACCTAAATTTTGCTTCAAGAGGCAAGAGTCCATTTCAGGATTTTCAAAAAATAAACCTTTTGTTTGCAGGGAGGGGCCTCCATGAAAAAGGATCAGCCCGGTTTGATAATACCCGACCTCTGGTGTCTGGGGCGCAGAGAATCCAATGTCTACCTCCTTCGGGGAAGCAGGGAGTCAATCCTGATCAGCGGAGGAAACAGCTACATCCTGCCGGATGTTCTTAAACAGCTCGAATCATTCGGCCAGACCCCGGAGCGGATCGACAAATGCCTCATCCTGCACGCCCATTTCGATCACATCGGGATCATCCCCTATTTCAAAAGGACGAACCCGGACCTGCAGGTCTATGCATCAAAACGGGGCTGGGACATCCTCCAAAAGGATAAGGCCATAGCCACCATCAATGAATTCAGCCTGATGACCGCCAGGAGGATGCGGCTGGAAGACAGTCTCCAGGGCTATGACTGGCAGTTGCGGGATGATCTCTCTGGACAGACGGTTAGCCAAGGAGACAGCATCGACCTCGGCGGGCTGCGGCTGGAGATATTGGAGACCCCGGGCCACTCCTCCTGCTCTATTTCGGCCTATGCCCCGGAAATCAAAGCCCTCTTCCCCTCGGATGCCGGAGGCATCCCCTTTCAGGACGAGATCATCCCCTCCGGAAACTCAAACTTCAGCCTCTACCAGCAGAACCTCGAAAAACTGGCCGCTCTGGACGTCGAAATCTACTGTGCCGATCATTACGGATACCTGACCGGACAGGAGGCTTCACAATTCACGAAGCGCTCACTGGAGGCGGCGGCGAAATACCGGCGCCTGGTGGAAAAGGTCTACGAACGGGAACAGGACATGGAAAAAACGGTTGAACACCTCGTCCAAATGACCCTGGACACGCGGCCGGACTATTTCCTGCCCCGGGACATCCTGAGCGGGGTCAGCAGACAGATTGTCAAGCATATCGCCGCAAATTCCAATCTGCAAAGAAAGTAGAAATCGAGACATGTCCAAACCACTGCGCCTGGGCATCTCCCCCTGCCCCAACGACACCTATATCTTCTACGGGTTGCTCGAGAAAATAATCGGTCTCGAGGGATTCGACCTCAATACCACCCTCCTGGACATCCAGGAACTGAACCAGGCCGCCCTCAGACAGGAATACGACCTGATCAAGATCAGCCTGGCCGCCTGCCCGCGCATCAGGGAGAACTACCGGCTATTAAGGGCGGGAGCGGCCCTGGGCCGGGGCTGCGGCCCCCTGCTCGTGGCCCGGGAAAAGACAGGCCTTGACCGCTTGCGCCTGGCCCGGGTGGCTATACCCGGACGGATGACCACAGCCAACCTCCTTCTCCGCAAACACGGCTTCCACCAGGGGCAAACCCTGGAGATGCGCTACGACCTGATCATGGAGGCCGTTTGCTCCGGCCGGGCCGAAGCCGGCCTGATCATACATGAGGGGCGGTTCACCTATCCGGAATACGGCCTTACCAAAGTCCTGGACCTGGGGCAGTGGTGGGAGGAAGAAACCGGGCTGCCCATCCCCCTGGGGGCGATCGTTGCCCGCAGGGAACTCGGACCGGGCTTTGCAGGCCTGGCCGAGGAAGGCATCAGGAAGAGCCTGGATTTCTCAGCAAAACATTTCGCTCAGGCCTGGCCCTTCATCCGGGAACAGGCTCAGGAGATGGACCAAAACACCATCCGGCAGCACATCCAGACCTTTGTCACCGAATTCAGCCACGACCTGGGGGATAATGGACTGCGGGCCATAGAAGGACTCCTGGGCATACCATCGGCCGATCTCCTCTGACCCGGATTATTCCCCGTCAGCTTTGCCAGAGGCAAAGCTCGTATGAAACTTCGGCTGAGGCCACGAACCGATCACAGAGCTCTCTTTCGCTTCAACGCTTCCGGCTCTTGGTTTTCTAAGAAAACCTTGGAGCCTCCCAGCGAGGTCGCTCAGAAGAACTCCGTGACCGGTTCTCTACCCTGTTACCTATTGTTTGCACGGTAAGTTTCTTCATTGATCAAACTGGCAGCTCTAGGCTTGAGCTTTCCTATTGTAACAGCATACCTGTATATTGCAATAAATATTCAATAGTTATAAGTCAGCACTGCCAGAGACAGGGCTGACATATAACTATTTAGTGCCTGAACGAAAACGTGTGTTTGGACGTAAACTTGCCCAGATACGAGGAACAAAAAATTTTGAAACCGCAGTGTATTCCAATACATGAGGATTTCAAAATTTTGCAGTGACGAAGTAGATGGGTGAGTTTCCGG
>JAIPDR010000135.1 GCA_021737615.1 Desulfohalobiaceae bacterium
AAGATATCCCCGATAAAAAGGCTGTCGTAGGGGGAGATCGGAGAAGGCATGGCCTTTTGCTCGGCTCCGAACTTCCAGGAGACGAGCCCCATGAGAACCATTTCCAAACCGATGGTGATGACGATCATGCCCAGGATATTCGGATTCTTGGCCCGCCTGAGGATGGCGAATTCCAAAAAGGCCCCCAGGACAAAGGAAAACAACAGGGCCAGGACAAAGCCGGAAACAAAGGACAACCCAAAAGAATGAAGGAGCATATAGGCAAAGTAGGTGGTGATGAGCGCCATTTCCCCCTGGGCGAAATTGGGGACTTCCGAAGCCTTGTAGATGATGACCATGGCCACGCCCAGCAGGGCATAGGAACTGCCCATGGTGATTCCGTTGACCAGCATCTGGAGAAAGTCCACCATTATACTGCTCCATGAAGCGATATTCGAAATTCGAAATTAGAAATTGGAAATTGGCAAGAAAAGAATTCAGAAAAACAAATTCTTATATCCACCTTTGATCAATCTTTAAAATAACTATTTGAAATTATTGACCAAAATGCTTGATTAGTTGATGATGACAATCAAAAATATCAATAAGTTATATTAGGGTTGCGCAATCTCGGTTATATAAGACCTCATCGAATTTTGGGTACTCTGCCGCTACTACTTATCGCATTTCCATTTTCTTTCTGATTTCTTGCCAATTTCCAATTTCTAATTTCCAATTTCTCTAAAAAGGCCAGGTCTTCCAGTACTTCTTGGTCCTGATCCATATCCCGTAGAGTCCCAGTGGCTCGAAAAGAATGATCAAAATCATGATCGTCCCGAAGACGATGAACTGGATATTGGAGACCCCGGTGATGGAGAAAAAACTTCTGGAGAGGGATTCGAGCCAGGCCCCGAGCAGGGGGACGTCTAAAATGTTGCGCAACTGCAGATCAAGCCAGCTCAAGAGGATGGCCCCGACCACCGATCCGGTGATGGAGCCCAGGCCGCCGACCACCACCATGGCCAGAAACATGATGGACATGAGCAGGGAAAAGACCTCCGGTTCGATAAACCTGAGGACAAAGGCGTACAGGCCTCCGGCAATCCCGGCGTAAAACGCGCTGAAGGCAAAGGCCAGGGTCTTGTAGGAGACGAGGTTGACCCCGATTGTGGAAGCGGCGGTGTCGGCGTCGCGTATGGCGATCAAAGCGCGCCCCACCCGGGATTTGACCACATTGCCCGCAAAAACGGTCAAGGCGACTGCCAGGGTCATGACCAGATAGTAAAAGGCACGGTCCGTATTCAGGTGTTGGCCGAAGAGGATGAGATCCGGGGCATGCAGCCCTTGCCGCCCCCCGAACAGCTCAATTTTTCCGATGACCTGGGTCACGGTGAGCCCGAAGCCCAAGGTGGCGATGGCCAGGTAGGGCCCTTCCAGGCGCAGGGCCGGCAGGCCCAGCAGAAAGCCGAAAAAAGCGGCCGCCAGTCCGGCCGCGGGCAGAGCCAGCACAAAAGGCAGGGAGAGCTTGGTCATGAAGATCAGGGTCCCAAAGGCGCCGATGGCGAAAAAACCGGCGTGCCCCAGGGAAATGAGACCGGTGTACCCCACCAGGACATTGAGTCCCACCACCACAATCACGTTGATGGCGATATAATTGGCTACATACACATAATAATTTTTGCACAAAAAAGGAAAAACCGCCAGAACCGCCATGAGCAGGGCAAACCAGAACACCACCACGCCGGAGCTGAAAAAACGCACATCCTCATAGTAGCTTCGCTTCATGTCCATGGCTTAAAACTCGGAGTCCGGGGGTAAAGAATTCCAAATGGAATCCGGCGTATTTTGACAATGGGAAAATAGACGATTTACTTCAAAATGGCAAGACTTCAGCGTCAGGCCGAGTCTTGATTGGATGATTGACGCGCCTGACGTTTTTTCACTTGATACATAAATGTTTCTATGGTTGCCTCCCGGCCGGGCTGAATCGTCTCATCATAGGCCACATCCAGACAGGGCATATCCGATTGGCTCATCAGCGGCTTGGCCACCGAGGCCGTAATCGTTCCCGGCATGCAGGTGAACGGATACACATTCACGACCCCGTCATAGCCGTCTTTGACATAGGCCAAAAGTCCGGCGATACTCAGGGAAGCTTCAGTCCCCACCTCAAAGGTATAGGTGTCGTTTTTTGAAAAATAGGCTTCCAGGTCGCCGACGCGATGGGGTTTTTCCAGGTCCATGGACCTGTTCACGCCGGCATAGAGTTCGTCCTGCATTTTTTGTTGATAGTTGAGTGTCATGCGGTATATGATATTTTTTTTCAGCTGCGCCAGCGCTTCCCTGAAATGACCGGTCTTCATCTCGAGAACACAGGCATTGTGCGATCGCCGGACATGATCATAGGCCGTGAAATCCATCCATTCACTTATCGACGCCACCACCACCTCGGCCCCGCAACGCTCCAGCAGGCGCACGAGATCCTGGTTGGAATGCGTATGCGATCGCAGATAAATTTCCCCGACAATCCCCACTCGCGGTTTACGTTCCATCTGTCTGTCCATGAGGCTTGTCCCGTCCTCAACAATCTTCTCGATACGGGACTTCAGGCTCTCCAGAGGGAACTCGGCCCCTGTTTCAACAAAAAAACGGCACATGTCTTCCATGGCCTGCTCCATCCAGCCATCCGCCGCCCCCCTGTCGCATTCATAGGGCCGGATGCGCCAGAGGAGACGATCCAGAATATCCCCGACAATGACCGAAAGATAGGCTTTCTTTCGAAACTGCCGGGTCTGGGAGGGGTCCACCATGCCTTCCAGGGAATAGGAGTTCTCCGTGGTCAACGAACCGATTTTCACATCCTTGTATTCAGGAATCGAATCGAGCACGATCCGCTGAAATTTGTTGTACATCCCGAACCTGCAGGGACCGGTCGCCTCGGGCATGAAATAGACATAGCGTTCCGGATCGAAGGCCCCGCCCAATCGCTGTTTTTCGGCATCAAGATAATTGAAGAGATCGCTCAGGGTCACCTGACAGGGAAAGCACTCCTTCCCGGAGGTGGCCTCCTTCCCCTGCTTCAGGCTTTGAAAGGTGGGCATGACGGCGGCATCGATCCCAAAGCCCTGAAAGACGCCGGCCATGAGATGACAGCCAATCCGGTTCATTTCCGGGATGAGAAATTTTTTCCCGGAGAGATCGAATTGCCCCAGCTTCTGGGTCAGGGACTGAAAAGTCGACGATTCAGTACGATACATAATAGAGCCTTTCTATACTGATCTAAGTTACCTTGTCTCTTCATTGATCAAACCGGCAGTGAAAGAACTCAGCATCAGCTTAGTGGATATCTTTGTTTTTGCAATTATTTTTCATAGACATATGTCAGCTTTGCCGGAGGCAAAGCTCGTATGAAACTTCATGCTGGTCTATTTTCAATCTTCAATCTTCAATCTTCAATCTTCAATATTCAATCTTCAACTCCCCCCCGGCTTCAATTGAAGTACCCGTCTTGATCGTGAAGCGCTTGTTGTGTACTGTGATAGGTTTCCACCACGTTTTTAAAGGCTTCCAGCCGGGTCATGATGCCGGATGCTGAACTGTGTTCATCAAGCTCCAACAACAGATACGGTTTCTCGCCCATGATGTATTTATAAAAATGTTCAAGAAATGAATCGGCTCCGCAGCTGAAATTGGAGATATGCAATCCATAACAGTTGGGATGACGCTGTATGAATCGGGCCGTCCTGAGGATCTGAGCCCCGAGGCCCCAGTACATGGATGGAAAATCAGACAAATCGATTGCAGAGGTATCCACAAAATCCATGGGCAGTGCCTGAATGCCGAGCTTGGACAGGTTCTGCCCGAGCCGCAATTTGACCCGCTCATCGTAGAGATTGTACGGCCGGCCGGTCACAAGAATCAAGGGCTCGTCATGGTTGCTGCAGGAAGCCACTCTCGCGGCCCCGATTTCCTGCACCTCCTGTATGAAGGACTCGTGTCGGTCCAAAGCCCGCTCCAGGGCTTTGTGAAAGTCCCGTTTTCGGATGCGCAGCTTGCCTGAGACCTGGGGGAAAAGCTGAGCCGCCAGCTTCTCCCTGGCCAGCTTCATATGCACAATCGGGTTCACCAGAAATTCACTGTCAATTTCCAGGGCCTGCCGGGCAATATACGGAAATGACTGGACCAGCGGGCAATAAAAACCGGTTTCCTCCGGCCGGGGTGTTGCCATCGTGATCATCGTCGGCAGAAAAAGATGATCCGTTGCCTTGATCAGGGCCTTGACATGCCCGTGCGCCACCTTGATCGGGAAGCAGGTTTCCGCCAGGACCTTTTCAATCCCGTCCTGGACAATGGCGGTGTTTGTTTTTGGGGAGAGTACAACCTTGAAACCCAGATCGTGAAACAATGAAGCCCAGAAAACAGCGGTTTGAAAGGTGAACAAGGCCCTCGGTATACCGATGGACGGCCGTTCCTCCGGCTCCGCCAGCCGGGGATCGTCGCCGGAGAGCGTTGCGTAAAGGCCTGTGAGGTGTTTTTCCCAGAGCTGATGCCACAGTTCAAACCTGTTTTCCGTCTTTTTTAACCCATGCTGAACGGTTTCATATCGGCCGCACTCCCCGCCCCAGATGCTTTTCTTTCCGCCAAAATTATAGACTTTCAACTTGCACTGATTGTGGCAATCGGGATCCGCCCGGCAAATGATCTCGGAATAATCCATTTGATCCTGGAGCACCTGATCGATCCCTCGAAAACCTGTGCCGGAGTGCACCGCTGATTGCTCAATTTTCTCCTTCAGGCTGATGGCGGCCCCAAAAGCCCCCATCACTTCGCGGTGCCGGGGGACAAGGATCTCCACACCCACTGTACTTTCAAAGGCGGCAACCACGGCTTTATTCAGTGACGGGCCGCCCAGGAACATGATATGCTTCCCGATCGTGCGCTTCCCAACCACCCGGTTCAAATAATTGGCCACAATGGCATAGCACAGACCGGCCATGAGATCCTGTTTCGGAATATCCATCTGGTCGTAGGCCACCAGGTCGGATTCCATAAACACCGTGCAGCGTTCAGACAATTTGACCGGCGAGTCGGAAGACAAGGCCACATTCTGGAACTCGTTCACGATATTGATATCGAACTTGTTGGCCAGTTCATGCAGAAAGCTTCCGGTTCCCGCGGAACAGACCTTGTTCATGTCGAAATCCAAAGGATAGGTATTCTGCAGACTGATGTATTTGGAATCCTGCCCCCCGATTTCAAAGATCGTATCGATCGCCGCATTACGGCTGACCGCTCCCTTGGCATGCGCCGTTATTTCATCAATGATCAAGTCAGCATTCAAAAAATCACCGACCACATACCGTCCGGACCCGGTTGTGGCCACGCCTGCCACCTGGAGGCGCCGTCCAAATGTCTGTTGAATGTCTTCCAGCAGGATCTTGGTGACCTGGATGGGTTTTCCCTGGGTGGGCAAATACTGCTTATGCAGAATCGCATTGTTTTCCTGCTGGATGACAACGGATTTGGTGGTTGTGGATCCGATGTCGATGCCGATGATGACCGGGTGCTCATTATCTCGTGCGTGCTGCGCCACCGCATTGCTTTCCGGAAACACGCTTTTTTCCAGGACCAGAGGGGCGGCCCGCTGGATTTCCTGCTTTTCTGAACCATGCTGGTTCAGGCGCATTGGTCCTTGTGGGGCTGCCTCCGGCCGCCCCTGGGCCACGCCCTCGTCCACGCCATGGAGCGCCGCCCCCAGAGCCCCAATGGAGGTGTTGTACTCCGGAATCAAGAGATTGGGGTAATAGTCCTGCAGGCTCTTTAATTGAAGCGCGTTGAGCGTCAATCCGCCGATAAAGACCATGGGCTCTTCCAGGACCCTGTTATTGATGATCGTGCTGATATAGTTTCGGGCATTGCCAACATGCAGTCCATAAATAACATTCTCTAAAGGTTCACCTTTATTTTGAAGATGAATCATATCCGATTTCGTAAAAACAGTGCAGCGACAGGCGACATGGGCCGGACTGCGACTTTTCATGCCCAGGGCGATAAAATCCTGTAAGATATCCTCAATCCGTTGATTCGATTTGTCTTCAGCATAAAGCGATGTGGCCAGGCGCTGCGCCTGCTGATCAATAAACGATCCCGTGCCTGTCGCACATGGCCCGTTGGTATTGAAGGACTTGAGCTCCCACATCCCGTCCTGATGAACGATTTGATACACCGCGGTATCCTGCCCCCCCATACTGAGAATCGACCGGCAGTCGGGAACCATGAAAATCGTTCCCACAATCTGAGCAATGGACTCCAGGACATAGGTCCCGTTGAGTCTCTCGGCGAGTAATTTCCCGTAATTCCCTGTAAAAATTATATGTTCCAAACAGTCCCGGCCAAAGCCTTCCCCAATCTCCCTCAGTATTTCTTCCACGATATTCTGGACCTGACCAAAATGCCGGCGATAGGGATGCTCATAGACTATTTCTTTTTGCGAATTGATCACGATGCAGTTCACGCTGACCGATCCGACATCAATCCCAACAACATAGTCCTGTTTCATGGTCGTCGTCCTGCCGCTGTAGAATTTTCGATTTTCGAATTGCGATTTTTGATTGTAAAGAATACGAGCAGGTTGCCTGAGATAAAACCAATACCTTTACCTGTGCGGTTTCATTTAGGAGATTAATAAAATGAGAAAAAATTGCAAGCTGATTTGTAGCCCTGGCCATAAAATTTTGGTAGAGTTCAAGGCAGGGGATCGGGACATTATGTTGCGAGCATTCTGAACTACATGGTTACTTCAAACCACGTTCATCTGCTGGTCCCAGACGCGGGGCAAAGGGTCGTCATTCCCAAGTGGCCCGACCCCCAGCCCCCTTATCCTTCCAGCTCAGATTTAAACCGCCGGGTAATCTGACGCTCGTAAAAACCCGGGGCCGGACCGAAAGAAACCTCACAACTCCACCGTGGCCTGCTCGGCATTGGCGGCATCCCTGAGATAGGAAAATGAACCTGCAAAAAACAAGACCCCCGCAAGCAAACAAAACACCGGCAGGGTTGCCAGAGCTGTCTGAAGGCCGAACCGGTCGGAGATCGCCCCGACAAAAATCGGTCCCAACGAGCTGCCCAGCAGATGCTGTACGACTACGTTTACTGCCAGCGAAGTTGCCCGCAGACCGGGATGCACAACATCCTGGGTCACTGCCACAGCAGCCGGAACAAAAGCCACCGCAGCCAGGCCTGAGGCCAATAATATAATATACTGCCCTGTTTCCCGGAAAACAGTAAAGGCGAGAAACAACAATACCGCGGTGACGGTGGAAGATATTGCAGGAAAAATCATCCGGGCGGTCGGCTTTGATCCGGAACGCCACTTATCGGCCAGATACCCTCCCAGCGGTGCACCGACAATAGCCATCATCATAACCACTCCGCCTTTGGGTCCGGCTTTGCCCATTGCCAGCCCCTCGATCCTGTTAAAATACGTCGGCAGCCAACTCAGCAAGGCGGTGGTAACAAAAACATTGGCGGCAAAAGCCAGATTATTAAAGATCAACGATTTATTATATATAAACTGCCCGGCTAATTCGGAAAAGCTCATTTTTTTTCTGATCCTTCGCCCGTGTTCCTCCACAGAATGGACCAGCTCCACAGTCCGGTAATCCCGCGCGAAAAAAAACAGAATCCCGATGATCAGCCCGGGCAGTGCGACCAATCCGAATGCATGCCGCCAGCCGAAATATTGGGCCACCAGCCCGCCGACAGCGATTCCAAGCGCACTGCCCAGTGGAATTGAAGCGTTCCAAATACCCAGAAGTACCGCCCTTTTCTCAGGTCCAAACAGCGCAGAAATCATTGCCGTCCCACCGGGGGCATATCCGGCTTCTCCGATGCCAATAGCCAGACGGGCGGTAAAAATCTGCCGGAAAGACCTGGTAAAAGCACATGAAAGAGTAGCCAGGCTCCAGAGGACAGCCATGATGCCTATGCTCTTGCTTCGGCTCCAGCGGTCGACCAGTATCGAGGCGGGAAAGGCAAAGGCAAGGATCGACCAGTAAACAGCCGAGACCAGCAATCCGCACTCGGTATCAGTTAATCCCCATTCCTGCTTGAAATAAGGAAAAAGGGAAACGATAACCAGCCGATCCATATAATCAAACATGTAAAGGACAAACAGCAGCGAAAAAATATAGATCGCGTATCGGTTGCTTATCGGCTTTTGTTTGCCGTCAGGCTCAGTCATGTATCCTCCGATAATTGCCTATTTTCCTGTAAGCAGAAACACCCTTATCATCTGTATTTTCCGTATTTTTCCACCGCTTTAAACATAGCGATGCAGTTGTCGGGATCCACGGACGGATGCAGTGAATTCGAAGAGCAGATTATCAGGCCGCCCCCCTTGCCGGCGTCTTCGATAGCCTGCGCGACCGCAGCATCGACCTCCTCCGGGGAGCCTTTGGGCAAAAGCTGCCGGCAGTCGATATTGCCCAACAGGCACAGCCTGTCACCGCAGTAGCTCTTTACCGCCTTTAAACTCATGCCGGCCTGCGGCTCAAGCGGGTTGAGACCGTCATAGCCTGTTTCAAGAAGGATATCCAAAAGCTTCCAGAGGTTGCCGTCTGAATGCCTGACAATGTTCAACCCCGCCCGGCGGGCTTTCTCCACAAGCTGCCTGTTATATTTATTGACAAATTCCCTAAAATGATCGGGAGAAATAAGAGGGAATTCATTGCCCGCAATGTCGTCTTCTATAACCAGCACGTCAAGCCCTGCCTCAATTAACATTTCAAGCTGAGCCATGTTGTAATCAAGCGTTATCCGGGCAACATCGTGAACAAACCCCGGATCTTCAAACATTTGGATCATCATGTTTTCCATGCCCATAAGCCGCCAGGTTCTTACGAAAGCACCGCGCATCAGCCAGAAAAGGGCATTTTCCCCTTTAAAGCGGTCGCGCGCCATATCGAGAAGAAGCAGATGCTCTTTTTTTGGAACAGGCGGGGTATATCCGGCCAGATCTGCTGGGGTTTGCACCGGATGCCGGCGGGGCACGGGGAGGCCGTGCTCGGAAATTTCATAGGTAACACCGAAATCATCCATTATTAGCCCGGAGCCCAGACTGCTCTCATGCCCGATTTCAAATGAAGTAAATCCGTCCACGCTGAATTCCTCGTGAATCAGAAAAAGCGTATCAACGAGTTTTAACAGTTCAGCCTCGGTCATATCGCGGAACAGCTTACTCTCCGGCAAGCCCTCTGTCAGATATTTCCCCATTCCTATAATCGGGGCTTCGTTAATCGCATGGATATAGAGCGGAACCCGGTCCGCCTCCCTGATATCGAGTGCGGTAATTATTCGCTGTTTGCCGTTCATGTTGCCTCCTCAAATATTAACTGGTAAATTGGCGTGATATGATCGCCGCTTAATGTAAAAATGTATTCGATGTTTCTGTCGATCAATGCTTCTGCAACAAGCTGACCCTCGGCAACGGTTGGCATAGATTCCCTCCATATCTACCTGAAAGGAAACGGCGGTGTCATAAGCGAATCTCCCGATCAGGGATGAAAAAAGCGGTTTGTCACCTCCAGCAGAATCTTTTCCCGCCACTGCGGGGGCATGGCGTCTAACACTTCGTTTACAGGCGCCATCCGTTCAGGCAGCTTCCCCTGTTCCATACCGGCAAGCGCCATAAGAGAATCCACGTTTTCCAGAACATCCTCTCCCTGCTCGTCCATCATTTCCCGTACTCCGGAAAGAAGCTGACTTGAAGGCAGAGTTTTTGCCTTTTCAACACTTTCTTTCAAGGCCGAGATAAACTCGCCGATCCGCCCCACGTTTGAAAGATTGATCGAGAGATGAATGTTTGCCGGGATGTTTTGATAGGAAAACGAGGGCTGTATATACCAGCCTCTTTCATGCATTTCGTCAATAATATGGAAAATATTGACTTCCCTGGATGAAAATGAGAGCAGGGTCATTTCCGGTTCCCCGAGAAGATATAACTCTGGGATGGCCTCTATGCCTTCCTCTATTTCCCGGGTTGCTTCAAGCTTCTGTTGGGCAAACTCCAGGTATTTATCATCTCCCACGTAATTAAGCACCGCCCAGGCCGCCGCCAGAGGCCCCCCGCTCTTGGTGCTCTGCACCGTCGGGTTGATCATGGTGTAGCCGAGCCACCGTGAGAAGGCAAACATCTGGAATTTTCGCAAATCCGGTGTGCGATGCAAGATCAGGGACGCGCCCTTGGGCGCGTAGGCATACTTGTGCAGGTCCACCGAGATCGAGTTTACTCCCGGCAGGGAAAAATCAAAATCCGGTACTTCCCGGCCCAGGCGCTTGAAATATGGCAGCAGAAATCCGCCCATGCAACCATCGGTATGAAACCAGATCCCTTTTCGGCGGGCAATATCTGAGAGTTCCCCAATAGGATCTATCACGCCCTGGGTATAGGAAGGTGCCGAGCCTGCCATAAATATGGTATTGCCGGTAATGTTCTTTTCGGTTTCTTTGACATCGGCCCTGAAAGTCTCCGGATCCACGTGTATAGTGACGGTTTTGATTCCGAAATAATGAGCGGCCTTGTGAAAGGCGGCATGGGCGGTTGAAGGCAGAATCATCTCCGGGGTTTCGATTT
>JAIPDR010000136.1 GCA_021737615.1 Desulfohalobiaceae bacterium
CAACAGCCGGGTGCGGGTCAGCTTCGTCTGGGGGACGGACATCGACACCGCGGCCATGGATGTCCAGTCCAAGCTCGAAGACGAAATCAACGAGCTGCCGGAGGATGTCGTCCGGCCCAGGATCCGCAAGTTCGATATCGCCAGCTTTCCGGTGGTTCTGCTGGGGGTTTCCAGCAGGCTCGATCCGGTGGAGCTGACTCAGCTCATCGAGGACCAGATCCGCTATAGGTTCGCCCGGGTCCCGGGTGTGGCCCAGGTCGATCTGTGGGGCGGCTTCAACCGGGAGGTGCGCATCGAGCTTGATCCGGACCGCATCAAGGCCCTGGGTCTGCCCCTGGACCGGGTGGTTGAAGCCATTAGAAACGCCAATCTGGATCTGCCGGCCGGCAAGATCGAGCAGGGCCGGTACGAGGTCGTTCTCCGGGCCCCGGCTGAATACACGAGCCTGGATCAGATCAGGAAGACCGTGGTCCTCAGACGTGAGGGGGCCGCCGTGACCCTGGGCCAGGTCGCCGATGTCCGGGACACCTATGAGAGGCTGACCAGGATAGTCCGGGTCAACAAAGAGCGCGGCCTGAGAGTGGCCATCCGCAAGCAGGCCGACGCCAATACAGTGGAGGTCTCCAATCGCATCCTGGCTGAAATCGACGAGGTCAATGCCGCTTTTCCCCAGGTAGAAATTATCCCGGTCATCAACCAGGGCAACCTGATCGAACGATCCATCGCCAATGTCTCCAGGTCGGTCATGTACGGCGGGGGCCTGGCCATCCTGATCCTGCTCCTTTTTTTGCGGAACGTAAGGAGCACGGTGGTTATCTCCCTGGCCATTCCGATTTCCGTCATCGCCACCTTCGCCCTGATCTACTTCGCCGGATTCACCCTGAACCTGATGACCCTGGGTGGGCTCGCCCTGGGCGTCGGGATGATGGTCGACGGCTCCATCGTGGTCCTGGAAAACATATTCCGGCGGCGGGACGAATACAAGGAGTCGCCGGCAACCGCTTCGGTGGAAGGGGCCCGGGAGGTCGGCCCGGCCATTATTGCCAGCACGATCACCACCCTGGTTATATTTCTGCCGCTTGTTTTCGTGCGCGGGGTATCGGGCATACTGTTCACGGAAATGGCCTATGTGATCATCTTTTCCCTGATCTGCGCCCTCCTGGTGGCTCTGTCCCTAGTGCCCATGCTCACCTCCAGGCTCCTGCAGCACCGAGAGCCGGATGAGCCGGGGCAAGCATCGAGGGTGCATCGGCTCTTTGTCTTGTCGGAATCCTTTTTCAACAACCTGGCCGGGGGGTACCGCGATCTGCTGCTGTGGGTCCTCAGCCACCGCTGGTTCACGGTTGTGACCGCCTTCGTTGTCCTCGGGGCCAGTCTGTTCCTGTTCCCCCTCATCGGCACGGAGTTCCTACCGCCCAGCGACGAAGGGGAGGTCCGGGTTACAGGCGAGATGGAGATCGGCACCCGGCTGGAACTGGTGGATGAGCAGACCAGGAAGATGGAGGCCATTGTCTATCCGGCCGTGCCGGAGGCGGTTTCATCCGTGGTCAGTGTCGGAGCCTCGGGGTGGAGGCCGGGAAACGCCGCGGAGGGGAACATCCGGTTGTCCCTGACTCCTTCGGCCGAGCGCAGACGGTCCAATTTAGAGATCGCAGAAGACCTCCGCCGGCAATTGGAGGGCCGAATTCCGGGCATGGAGATCCGGGTCAGGGCCCCCCAGGGGCAATTCCTTCTGGACCGGCTCCTGGGTGGGGATGAAGGCCTGACCATTGATGTGCGGGGATTTCGTCTGGATGCGCTCGAGGCTCTGGCCCGGCGGGCGGCCGGAGAGATCGAGGACGTGCCGGGCATAACCGATGTCAGCATCAGCCGCAAAGCCGGCATTCCCCAGCAGGAGATCCGGGTGGACCGCGGCAAGGCCGCCGATCTGGGCTTGAGTGCCAGGGATGTGACCGAAATCATCGAAACCGCAATCGCGGGGTCCCGGGCGGGCGAGTACAGGACAGACGGGGATTCCTACCGTATCCTGGTTCAGCTCAAGGAAGCCCGAAAACGCTCCCTGGATGAAATTCTCGATTTGACCCTGACCTCGTCATCCGGCCGCCAGGTGGCGCTCCGCAACCTGGTCTCGGTCCGGCCCGGCCGCGGTCCGATCGTGATCGACCGCAAAGACCAGCAGCGGGTGGTGACTGTTCAGGCCAATGTCTCCGGGCGGGACCTGGGTTCGGTGGCGGCGGAGGCCCAGGAGCGGCTGAACGGCCTCCCCAGGCCCGTGGGCTACGACCTGCTGGTGGCAGGCAATTTTGAGGAACAGCAGGAGGCTTTTCATGAGCTGGTGATTTCGCTTCTTCTGGCCCTGGTCCTGGTGTACATGGTCCTGGCCTGCCAGTACGAGTCCCTTATAAACCCCATGGTGGTCATGTTTTCCGTGCCCCTGGCCGCGGTCGGGGTGCTTTTGACCCTGTTTCTGACCGAAACCACCTTGAACGTGCAATCCTATATCGGGTGCATCATGCTGGGGGGGATCGTGGTCAACAACGCCATCCTGCTGGTGGATCAGGCCGGGCGGCTGTCCCGGGAAAAAATGACAGTGCACGATGCAGTGGCCGAAGCCGGCCGCCGCCGCTTGCGGCCTATTCTGATGACGACCTTTACCACGATCCTCGGACTCCTGCCCCTGGCTTTCGGCCTGGGGGAAGGGTCCGAGGCCCAGGCGCCTCTGGCCAGAGCAGTCGTGGGCGGTCTGGCCGGTTCGACCCTGATCACCCTGGTTCTCATCCCGGCGGTCTACTCCATATTTCATAAGGAGGGCAGGATTTGAGAAAAAAACGGCTGGACCCGATCCACATCCTATGGCTCATACCGCTGCTTCTCTGGCCGGCCGGAGGCTGCGCCCCGGTGGATCGCTGGGACCTGTTCAGGCCTGATTTTGAGGAATCTGTCCGGGAGGAGGCGCTTGAACCTCTTGATTCGGCCGGGCGCTTTCAGCCGGAGATGACCCAAAGGCCGGAATTTGACCTGCCGCCGCCCGGGCAGCCTCTGGATCTGTCCATCGAGGAAACCACCATCCTGGCCCTTCGAAACAACCGGGAGCTTCGAGTGCAGCAGTTAAATCCAGTTATTACGGGAACTTTTGAAAGGATCGAGCGGGGGGTCTTTGATCCGGAGCTGTTTGCCGAATTCAGGTATGCCGAGGAAACCGCCAGCGAAATCTCCCGGGCCACGGGCGAGCAGTTTTCAGTGGAATCATCCGAAACCCTGGCTGAGGCCGGGATAAGGCAGGATCTGCCCTCTGGAACAACCCTTGAGGCCAGCCTGGAGCAAGACCGGAATCAATCCAATCGGGCCCCGAACCAGAGGCGGGCCAGGGCGGGGCTGTCCATCACCCAGTCCCTGCTTGAAGGGTTCGGAGCGGCCGTGAATCTGGTCAGCGTTCGCCAGGCCGAGTTGGACACGCTGGCCAGCATCTACCAGTTGCGGGGGTTCACCGAGGCGCTTGTTGCGGAAACTGAAATTGCCTACTGGAATTACGTCCTGGCCCTGCAGGAAATCGCAATATTTGAAAGTTCTCTGGATATCGCCAGGCAGCAGCGGGACGAAGTCGAACAGCAGATCGAGGTCGGACTTCTGCCTGAGACTGAAGCGGCAGCAACACGGGCTGAAGTTGCCCGCCGCGAGCAGGACCTCATCGATGCCCGCAGCCTCATGGAAGAACGCCGTCTGCGGCTGCTGCGGCTGATCAATCCCGGAGAGACAGGGCAACTGGACAGGCGGTTTCAGCCGAAGAGCGATCCCATGATCGTACCCGAGCCCCTTGAGAATTTGGGCGAACGGCTGACCCTGGCGGAGCGGTCCAGGCCGGATCTGGCCGAGGCCCGCTTGCGCAGGCGGCAGGGCCGGCTGGAAACCATTGTCACCCGGAACGGCCTGCTGCCGAAGCTCGATCTGTTCATCGATCTCGGGCGAACCGGATACGCCGACAGCTTTTCAGCTTCTTTTCAGAATCTGGACGAAGATACCTACGATTTCAGCACAGGACTGAGACTGAGCCATTTTTTGCGGAACCGGACGGCCGAGGCCAGGCATGAAGCGGCCCGGGCCACGCATCATCAGACTGTCGAGGCCGTGGACAATCTCAGGCAGATCCTGCGGCTCGACGTTCGTCTGGCAGTCAATGAAGTGGAGCGGTCCAGACAGCAGATCACCGCATCAAAGGTCACCCGCCGCTTTGCAGAGCAGACCGCGGATGCGGAAAAGGAGCGGTTCGATGTGGGAGCCAGCACCGCGCTCCTGGTGGCCCAGGCCCAGCGTGATCTGCTGGCCGCCCGGATCGAGGAGGTCAGGGCGATCATCAATTACCGCATCGCCCTGGTCGATCTCTATCTCTCCGAAGGCAGCCTGCTCCAGCGGCGTGGGGTCAGCCTCGGCGAGGCGAACTATGCCTCCAGGAAGTATAAGAAGGATTGAGTTGCCCCAGACTGCTCCTTTTGATAGTATGTCCTGTATTAGCTATATCTGAGCTGGAGTTTGAGACAGCCGCAACCGGAGAAACCACATGGGAAAAAAAGTCAGTGATACCTGTGAAGTGATCAAGACCAGGCCGGAAAACTACGACGTTACCTCCATCATCTTTGAAAAGCCGGAAGACGGGCGGGTCGTCGACTGGAAGCCGGGGCAGTACGGGATCATACGGGTGTATCGTGACGGTCAGTGGAGCGAACCCCACCCTTTTACCCTGTCCTGTTCGCCAACCGAAGAAAACCTGCGCATGACCATCAAGCAGCAGGGGAATTTCACTTCGACCATCCCTGAATTAAAATCAGGCGATAAAATCAAGTTTTCCGGACCGTACGGCAATTTTTGCCAGGACATTGAAGAACACCAAGATATCGTCCTGATTGCCGGGGGAGTCGGGATCACTCCTTTTTTGAGTGTCCTGCGCCATTTCCAGTCAACCGGGGCCTCGAACAGGGTTACCCTTTTCTGGGCCAACAAGACGGTAGATGATGTTTTTGCGGAGGAGGAACTCAAGACGATGGCTGCGAAATTAAACCTCGAGATTATCCATGTCCTGAGCAGGGAGAAGAAGGAGAATATTCCGGAAGTTGAGGCCTCCGGTTCCATACGCTACACTACGGGCCATATCAGCAGAGAAATGCTGGATGCGTATATTCAGGATTCTTCTACCGCGGTGTACCTGTGCGGCCCTCCCGGGATGCAGGAACATGTCCTGAACGAACTCCAGGCCTGCGGGGTAAAACCCGAGTCGGTCCAAAGAGAAACCTTTTCTTTTCCTTTCAAATAGAGGGTGGACTCAGCTCTGCATATCGGAGATGAGCTGTCCAAGGGCCTGCACGTCAACCGGTTTGGCTATATATCCGTTGAAACCGTGCTCTAGGAGGCGGGCTTGATCGTCCTGCAGGGCGTAGGCGGTCAGGGCGATCACCGGAATGTGCGGGTCGACTCCGGCGGGCGGCTCGTGCCTGATGATCCGCAGGGTCTCTTCTCCATCCAGGTTCGGCATGCGGATATCCATGAGGACAAGGTCGAAGTCCTCCCTGGCCAAGGCCTGCAATGCCTGCCGGCCATCCTCGGCAATGACCACATCGTGACCCTCGTCCTTCAAAAGCTCTTCAATAAACATTTGATTCATCTTGCTGTCTTCTGCAACCAAAATCTTCAGGGAACATTTGACCTGGGCCAAATTTTCCTCGGAACGAGCGGCTTCAGATCCGTCCTCACTGCAACGCTCGAGAACAGCCGTAAAAGTAAACATGCTACCCTGGTTCTCCTGGCTTGTGCACCATATTTCACCACCCATCATGTTCAGGTATTGTTTGCATATGGCCAATCCCAGGCCCGAGCCGCCATACTTTGCCTGTATGGATGGATCCTGCGACCCTAAAGTATCAAAAAGGTCTTTTTGGATATTCTCCGAGATCCCAATGCCGTTGTCCTTGGCAGTACCAATAAGGCGTACCCTTTCTCCGAGGTCTTCAAAGAGGTGCAACGAGATGGACACCTTGCCGGTGTGGGTGAACTTCACCGCATTGCCGACAATGTTCTCAAAGATCTGGCGCAGTCGGTTCATATCGCCGACTACTCGATCCGGCACATCCGGGCCGACGTTGACTTCGAAACCGAGACCCTTGTCATTAGCTGCGGTTTGAAGCGGATAAAAAGCGGCTTCCAGGCATTCCCGCAACGAAAAGGGTTTGGGATGCAATTCGAAGTGTCCGGCCTCGATCTTGGAAAGGTCGATGACATCGTTGATGATGCACATCAAATGATCCGAGGATTGCTTGGCCAATTCCAGGTATTCTTTGACCTCCTGCTGATTCGACTTCCTGCTGGCCAACTCGACCATACCCGCGATGCCGTTCATAGGGGTTCGGATCTCATGGCTCATGTTGGACAAAAATTCTGATTTGGCTCGATTGGACTCTTCAGCCTTTTCTTTGGCTATCCGAAGCGCTTCGGTTTCCTTTCGTTCGGTAATATCCACAGCGATGCCGGCTGTACCCAGGACGTTGCCCTCGACATCGAAGATAGGCGATTTTCTGGTCTCCAGATACCGCTTTCGGCCATGTTTGTCTAGGATGGTTTCCTCGATGGTGATTGGCGTCTTGTTTTCAATGACCTTTTTGTCCTCATTCTTCATAATTTCCGCCTGCTCGTTTCCAAAGCACACTGCGCAGGATTTGCCCTTCAATTCGTTGGAATCCATGCCCACGGTATCCCCGAAAGCTTGATTGACCAGGATGAAATTGGACTCGGTATTTTTGAGCCAGGCCGGATGCGGGATATTGTTGATGAAGGTATCCATCTCGGACATCTTTTGCTGAAGGGATGCTTCTACTTGTTTGATTTCAATAGCATTATCGAGCACTTGTTTATAAATGCGCAACAGCGTAACATCTTCGGCGGCCCATTTTTCAGTACTGGATACATTGTCAAACCCGACGAATCCCACCAAGTGGCTCCTGACATGGATAGGCAAAACCAGCAAGGACTTGATTTCTTGAATTTCCAATATCCTTTGTTCGGATTTGGCATTATCCGGCATTTTAGAAACATCAGCAACATAGATCATCTCGTTGGCCTGGAGCTTGGCCATCCACCATGGGAACATATTGGAAGGGAGGTTTTGCAGGTTGTCGATCTGGGGTGCAACACCCAGGGCGCACCATTCATGAGTGTTATCCATGATTCGTCCATCATCGCGAAAGAAAAACACATAGGTCCGGTCTGCTGAGCTGAGCCTTCCCATATCCTCAAGGGATTTGTGGATCGACTCATCGAGGTTGAATTCTCCGACAAACTGAGACAATACATTGATGATTGTCTCCTGGAAGGCGAGCTTATGCTGTGTGGTTTTCTCAGCACGTTTTCTGCTGGTTAATCGGTTTTCCAGATGGAGAATGTGCTCCCTGGTCTCCTGCAGTTCAGCCAGAAGCTGTGATTTGGACTTGTCCAGATCGCTGCTCATAGAAATTTTTCCTATTTATCAGTAAGTTACGTCTTGAATAATGCTGTTTATACATAGCAAAAGGCCCTTGCTGTCGTCAATCAAAAAAAGTCATATGAGAAGAGAGGGTATATCAAAAAAAGCAGAAAAGATGGAAGTTGGATATCGAAAGGCTCGAAAGGAAAACGTTATTAAAACAAAGCCCGACCATCAGACAACAGTCGGACTTGGAAAGATTAATTTTCCGGTAGGTACATACCGGAGGAAATAGACTAGGCGAATCCAGGTGGATTTTGCTGCCAGTGCGGCTGAAGACTGCTGGCAAAAGGCTTCGCTGAAATAACAAGGTGAAATCAAATTCCTCTTTTCCTTAACTTGACTTACGGCCAGGGCTGAACCTGGCCGCGGTAGTAGGCAAGTCTTGCGGCATAGGGCCGGAAGGCCTCTTCGATCCGGTGGCTGCTGAGAGCAGCCCCGCTTTCAAGGCCTGCGGAAACCATCTCCCGGACCTGGTCGGGGGTTGAACAGCCGACGATGATCAGATCCACAGGGCAGTTCAGGGCATAACGTAAAAGCATCTCGGCGCCGATTCCGTTTTCAGGCTGCACATACCGCCCCCCGCCCAGGCATTTCATGCCGATAACGGTCATGTTCTTCTCCCTGGCCTCCAGAACCACACCGTCCAGAAAACCGCCCAGGATCATCTCGGCCGGATTGACCGGCAGGAGAACGGAATCTAGAGGCCAGTCGGTCACGGCGTGACCAAGCACTTCCGGGTCGTGATGGCCGGTGACCCCGATATGCCGGACCAGGCCCTTGTCCCTGGCTTCGGTAAAGGCCTTCAAGGCCCCGTTTGGCCCTTCGAGTTGTTTGACTTCCTCCCAGGTCCGCAGGTCATGGATCTGCCAGAGATCAAGGTGATCGGAGTTGAGGGTTTCCAGGCTCTGTCTCAGGTCGGCCATGGCCTGGTCATAGGTCCTGCCCGGGGATTTGCTGGTCTGAAAAACTGTTTCCCGGACCTTGGGCTGTTCCTTCCATACCGATCCCAGGTAAGACTGGCTTTCCTGATAGGCCGGCGCAGTATCGAAATAGGTGATCCCCTGGGCAATGGCTTCCTGGATGACCTCCCGGGCCTCGGTCTTTTGCTTTCTGGTCCGCAGGACTCCCTCTCCCCCGAGACCGATCCGGGTTACTTCCCGGGCATCAGGGCCGAAGGTGGTGGTCGGCAGGTCTGGCATGGTTTCCTCCTCATATCCGGTTCGAGCCTTCGGACTTGAAATCCGTATGTTCGAACCGGATAACGGTAAGTTTGCTTTTCAATACTTGAATCGGAATTTTTATTGAAATCTTTCTTTGCAGTCTAAACGATTTGAACATGGCCTTCAACCATGTTTGAAGAACAAAAACTTAGGTATATTGCGATAAAGTTTTACAAAAGAACAAGAAGACATGTATAAATTACAGGATAACCACCTTGAAGGATGAAAAAAAGTTGTCCTTCGTGTTTTCATGGTATGTCCTTTTATCTTGATATCATTAACGAAAAACCAAGGGCAAAACAAGCTCACCTGAGACCACCCCAGTCTTGACAGTTTTCCAAAAAAACAATATTAATCATGGCAATGTCTTGCCATCACCGTGATTCTCTTTATTAAAGCACAGTGATCTGAGAATCAGGAATTGGATTGCAATTATTTGTTGCGATCCTTTTTTTACTTTGACCTACCAGGGATAGAGTTTGCCGTGTCTTATGCTTGGCGCAAGTTTCTCCGCAAAAAAGTGGCTGTTACTGCGGCTGGAGTTCTGGCCGTCATTATTTTGGCAGCTGTCTTCGCGCCTGTGTTGGCACCGCATGACCCGTATGAGCAGTTCTTTGAAGGGTTGACCCTCCAGGGGGCTCCTCTGCCTCCGTCTGCAGAATTTTTTTTGGGAACGGACCTTCTGGGTCGTGATCTTCTGTCCCGTTTACTCTATGGTGCCCGTACATCCCTGATTATTGGTGTTGTAGCCAATGGTGTGGCTGTCCTTTTGGGTACCTTTCTGGGGGTGATCGGAGGATATGTCGGCGGATTCATCGGTGGTGCGGTCATGCGTTTCACCGATCTGATGATGGCCTTTCCTGCTTTGTTGCTGGCCATCGCCCTGGCCGCCATCTTCACACCCAGCCTCTGGATTGTGGCCCTGGTTATTGCATTGGTAAACTGGGTCTGGGTAGCCCGGGTGATCTATGCTCAGACGCGCTCCCTGGCAGAAAGTGAGTTCATAGAAGCCGTCCGTTCTCTGGGGGCGAGTTGGCCCCGCATCCTCTTTCTGCACGTGATACCGCATTTGGCTCCTACCGTTTTCGTCTGGTCGACCCTGGGAATTTCGACCACAGTACTTTTAGAGGCCACCCTTTCTTTTCTGGGCATAGGTGTGAGACCTCCCATGCCTTCCTGGGGCGGCATCATATATGAAAGCCAGTCATATTTTCTGGATGCCCCCTGGCTGGTCTTCTTTCCCGGACTGGCCATTCTTATGCTTGCTTTGGCCTTCAATTTAGTCGGTGATGCCCTTCGAGACGTCCTTGACCCGACACAGCGGGGGCGAGGCTGATGTTTTTGTTTCTGGCCAAACGCTTCGGCGCCTCAGGATTGATTGTCATCGGCATAACCTTCATCACCTTTTTGTTGTCCTACTTCATCCCTGCCGATCCGGTGCGCATGCTGGCGGGACGCAGCGCCACCCAGGAAACCGTCGAATCCATCCGGCATCAGCTGGGTCTGGATCAGCCCTTACCTGTGCAGTACCTGAAATACCTCGGCCGTCTGGTGCAGGGCGACTTGGGGAGGTCTTACAAGCAGAAGACCCAGGTTGCGGAACTCATAGCCAGCCGCATGCCGGCCACTTTAAAGCTCTTGGTGGGGGCCATATTCTTCGAAGTGCTTTTTGGCATTCCGGCCGGCATCTTTGCTGCCTCCAGACGTGGGCGAAAAGCCGACAATTTGGCCATGATTGCCTCTTTTGTCGGAGTTTCAGCGCCTCAATTCGTGGTGGGCCTGTTGTTGCTTTGGGTCTTTGCCTACAAACTGGCCCTTTTTCCTCTGGGCGGATATGGCGGGCTGTCCCATTTGATCCTTCCGGCAGTGACCCT
>JAIPDR010000137.1 GCA_021737615.1 Desulfohalobiaceae bacterium
CTGGGCGCCAGCCCGGTGACCATCGCCGGTTCGGAACTGGCCCCGGCCATGATGACCGGCACGGTGGACGGTGTTCTCACCAGTCTCGGCTACGGGTATTCAATCGGCCTGGCCAAGGTCTCGGACTACTTCACCCTGACCCCCCTCTCTCCGACCTGGTCGGCGGTGACGGTTCTGAACAGGAAGAGCTTCGAGGCCCTGCCTGAAGATCTGCAAAAAGTGGTCATGCAGGTCGGGCGGGAAGTGCAGCGTATGGTCCGTCTGTCCACAACCGCGGAATACATCATGAGCCTGGACACGGTTGAGCTGAGCGGGGTCAAGCAGGTCAAGCTCCCGGATGCGGTCTATGAAAAAGCCCTCCAGGAAAGCGAGGTGGTCCGAAACAAATGGCTTGAATTAACCGGAGAGGAAGGCCGAGAACTCCTGGCGGCCATCGAAGAGGCGGTCGCGGAATTCAGGCAGATGAAAGAGAAGCTGCAGTGAGCAGGCTTTGTCCCGGACCGGGAACTATTTCCGGTCCGGGACGGGTATGGTTTCCAGTACCGTATGTTCAATCTTTACTATTCAATGTAAAAAGGCGGTCGCATGGGCAAGATTGTTCGAGTCATTGAGGCTTTCGTCGGTTTCGTGAGCGGGCATGTCCAGGCCTGGCTCATTTTTCTTCTCATGTGGATGGTCCTGGTGGAGGTCCTCTCCAGGTATGTCCTTCTGTCTCCTCTGGCGGTCTCCAATGAGATCGGTGGCTTTGTTCTGGTCTGCATCACCTTCATGGGACTGGCCTACACCTGGAGGGAACGGGGACATGTCCGGGTGGAATTTATCTTCAAGATGTTTCCCCTGCGTCTTAGATGGTGGGTCAGGTTTGTGAGCGTCATTCTGGCTCTGCTCTTTGCCCTGATCCTCATCAAGGCCGGGTACGATTTTATCGAGGATTCGCTTTTCTTCCAGGAACGCAGCGAGAGGCTGCGGATACCTCTGTTCTGGCCGCAACTGGCGCTCATCAGTGGTTCGGCCCTGCTTTTTCTGCAACTGGTTGCCGAGATTTTAAAAATGATCCTCGGGCGGACTTCTTATAAAGGAGATGAATGATGGGTTTTGAAGTCGGTTTCGCCGTTTTTCTCCTGGGTCTGCTCTTGTTCCTCCTGGTCATCGGCCTGGAGATCGCCTGGGCTATCGGTATCGTGGCCACTGTCGGTCTAATCTGGTATGTAGACCAACCTTTGAGCCAAATTGCTGAAACCTCGTGGGGGTCTCTGAATTCCTTCACCCTGACGGCCATGCCCCTGTTTATTTTCATGGGCAGCATCCTGGGTAATTCAGGGGTCAATGAACGGCTGTTCAACGCCATCGACAAATGGGTCGGGCACCTTCCCGGCGGGCTGGCCAATTCAGTGATCGCCGGCAATGCGGTCTTCGGGGCCATGTGCGGTTCGACCATGGCCGCCACCGCCACTTTCGGCAAGATCGCCTATCCGGAAATGGAGCGACGTCAATACGCCCCCAAGTACGGTCTCGGCTCCATCGCTGCAGGGACGGTCCTGGCTCCGCTCATTCCACCGAGCATTATTTTGATCCTCTATGGGGCCTGGCAGGGTGAGTCCATTGTTGATCTATTAGCGGCCGGGGTCATACCAGGACTGGTGCTGACAACCCTGCTCCTGGCCGTGGCCATGATCTGGGACTTGATTGATCCTTCGGTGACCCCTGAGAAAGTGAACTATTCCTGGGCAGAGCGCTTCAAGGCGCTTTTTGAGGTCACTCCCTTTGTCCTGCTCATTGCCGGTGTTCTGGGGGCCATTTTCCTGGGCATCATGACCGCGACCGAAGCCGCCTGTTTGGGGGCTTTCCTGAGTCTGGTCCTGACCCTGGCCTACAGGCAGCTGACTTTTGAAGTCCTCCAGACCAGTCTCCTGGGGACTTTGAAAGTCACCTCCTTTTCCCTGTTCATCATGGCCATGTCTACTCTGGTCTCCCACGTTTTCAACTCCGCCGGGATCATTCCCATGATCAAGGATACGGTTCTGGCCCTGGATATGGGCAAAAACAGTATCCTGGTCCTCTTTTTCCTGATGTATCTCTTTCTGGGGATGTTTTTCGATTCCTGGTCCATGCTCTTTTTGACCTTTCCCTTTGTCATGCCGATCATCATCGGACTTGGCATCGATCCGGTCTGGTGGGGAATCGTCTATGTCCTGGCCGGCGAGCAGAGTACCATCACCCCTCCCTTCGGCTTGACCCTGTTCGTCCTCAGAGGGGTCATCCCCTGGCAGCCCATGGGAACCGTGGTCAAGGGGGCATTGCCGTATTTTCTGGCCATTTACTCGACTATTGTGCTCCTCTTTCTCTTTCCCCAGATGGCCCTCTGGCTGCCGAGCATTTTGGGAGGATAACTGTTACAAATACATATTCGCTGTTGACATATACCAGGCTCGAAATACTTACGGGGGAAGATAAATTTCGATGCAACCATAAGGTCTTAACCAATATTTTCGAACAACGAAAACCTCAATTTATGACGACTGTAAGTATAGGAGGCCTAGACAATGCCATGCAATCGTTTTGCTTATCTCAGTCCCATCCAGGTAGAAATGTTAAGGGAAAAGGTCCTGGGCTTTCTGGAAGGCCGGGGGGTGAAAATGGACCATCCCGAAATTCTGGCTTTGCTGGACAAGGCTGGAGCCAACGTGGATGATTCCAGCGGACAGGTCCGCTTTCCGAAGCAGTTTGTCCGGGAACAACTGGACAAGACAAAGAAAGCCTTCACCCTGTTTGGTCGGGATGGAAACCGGGCCCTGCCCTTTCCTCATCCCCGGGGTCTGTTTTACAGCCGCTCGGGCACCGGGGCCATGAACTGGATAGAACCGGACAGCGGGACTTACAGGCGGACGGTGCTCGCGGATATCGCCATCTGGGGGCAGCTCATGTCCCGGCTGGATGGTGTCGATTTCGTGCCCTATATCACTCCTACGGATATGCCGGCAACGACTGCAGACATCCATGCCCTGAAGGCCATGCTGGAAAACACCGACAAGCACGTCTGGGTGCAGCCGTATTCAGGGGAGTCCATTGTCTACCTCATGGAGCTGTTAAAGGCGGCCGCAGGCGGAGAAGAACGGCTCAGGGAGAAGCCCCCGGCCAGTCTGATCACCTGCTCCCTGACTCCTCTGGAGTTCAAGCACATGGATCTGGAAATCATCCTTCAGGGGGCCAGGGCCGGAGTGCCGCTTTTTCCCTGCAGCCTGCCCACGGCCGGGACCACCGCTCCGGTCACCGGACCGGCAAGTGTTTTGCTGGCGGCCATAGAAAACCTGACCATGATCGTCACTGCCCAGGTCGTTCAGCCCGGCATTCCGGTGGTGCCGACCTCCCTGCAGTTTTCCGCAGACATGCGCACCGGAGGCAGCCTGCAGTCCAGTGTCGAAGCCATGCGGCAATCCGCTCTGTTTGTCCAGCTAATCAAAGAGGGGTTCGGGCTTTTGGCGCATACCTACGGTTCCGGCTCGGATTCGCCGCTGATCGACGGGCAGTCCATGATTGAAAGGGCTCTTCTAAGCCAGCATATGGCTGCTTCCGGAGCGGATATTCTGGGCGGGGTGGGACAGTTGGAGGTCGCGACCACCGTCAGCCCGCTGCAGGCCGTGATCGATTCCGAGGTCATGGAGATCGTCAAGAGGCTCATGCAGGAGGTGATCCTTGACGATGAAAGCATGGGGCTGGAGGTCCTGCAGGCCTGCAAGCCGGGCGGGGAATTTCTGACCCATGAACATACTCTGACCCATTGCCGGGAAAACTATCAACCCCGGCTCTTTATCAGAAGGTCCCGCAATATGTGGGAAACCGGAGAGAAAAAAGATCTGTTGCAGCGGGCGGCTGACGAGTATGCCCGGATCATGAGTTCCGCCGGACCGGCTGGGATGCCCGAGTCCAGGGTCAAGGAGATGCAGAGAGTAGTTGAAAAAGCCGATAAGAAGCTGGTCTGAGAGGTCTGAAATCATGCGTGTGGATTGGGAGACATGCACAAGCTGCGGGTTCTGCGTCCGGGATTGCCCGCTCGGGGCCGTCCGGATCAAAGCAAAGAAAGCCCTTATCGATCCCTGGAAATGCACGGACTGCCGGGTCTGCCTCCGGGTCTGCCCTGAGGGGGCCATTCTGCCTGAACCGGAAAAACCGGAAGGCGCTCTGGAGTGCACGGCCTGTCCCATCCGCTGCTGGGTCAGGGAGTCCTCTCTCGGGGCCTGCCTGCGGTATAGAAACGTGGAGGGTGCTCTCATCCGGATCACACCCCTGCAGACCTATGCCGATGTCCTGGAAGAGATCGGGCCGGAAGCGGACAAGGCTATCGAGAAGCCCCTGCTGACCGGCATCGGGGCCGGAACGACCTATCCGGACTACAAGCCGGCCCCGCACATCGTTCAGGGCAGACAGGGGGATGTGGATGTAGTCACCGTGGTCTCCGAGGCCCCTCTGAGTTACAGCTCGATTATGGTCAAGATCGACACGGACTTGCAGATCGGGAAGGAAGGCGCGCCTGTTCTGGCCGGGAAACGGGTGGTGGGCATGGTCGAGACCGAACAGTACGGCTCCAAGATGCTGCATATCGGCGGGGTCAATCGCCTGACCGCTGAAAACGGCTTCCTGGCGGCCAGGCTGGTCGCGGACATCGCCAATCGAAAGCTGGTCAAACTGCGCATCCAAGGCGGCAGCCGCCTGGAGATCCAGGTCGGCCGGCCTCCGCTCATCGACGGCCACCAGGCGGCCAAGATGCGGGTGGGCTGCGGCAGCGCCACCCTGGGCATCTTCGCCCCCAAGCTCCTGGCCGCGGCCGATGAGGCCATTGTCCTGGATTCCCACATCACCGGGCTCTTGAGCGAACACATGGCCGGAAAGTATGCCGGAGTCAGGCCCAGCGGCATCAGCCTGAGGTTCAGGCAGTCCACGCCGGGGCGCTATTTCGGGGACCAGGGACCGGGCTGGGGCGGAACGAGCATCGAGGACCCGGCTAAAGTCATCAAGGATGTGGATATGGATCTGGCCTGGCCCGGGATGACGCTGCTCATCACCGAGACCACTGGGCAGAAGGGGGCCCTGTTCGAGGTCCAGGAGGACGGCGTCCTGCGGCCCGTTGCCCTGACCGACAAGGCCGCGGCGGTCCTGGAAGAGATCTCGGAGACCTGCGAGCCCTCCCTGGTTTCGGCCATCTACACTGGCGGGGCCGGGGGCAGCGCCAGGGCCGGCGTGACCAGGCACCCCATCAAGCTGACCAGGCAGGTCCAGGCGAAAAAGGCGCGGCTGACCATCGGCGGGGCACCGGCCTTTGTCCTGCCCGGTGGCGGAATCACCTTCATGGTTGACGTGGGCCGGGTCAAGCCGGGCTCCTTCTCCTGGACCCCGACCCCGGCCACCATCTGTCCGGTGGAATACACCATGACCGTGGAGGATTACCGGGAAATGGGCGGCCATGTCCAGGCCATGAAACCCTTTGAAACGATTGAGCCGAAAGAAGAGTGACGCCAACAGAACTACTGCCCCGTCTCACAAGGATTGACCGGAGCAAGGGATTACAGATTCCGTAAAAAGAAAAAGTGGATCAGTATAGCAGAGCAGATGGCATACGAACAATCTATTCGCGTCATTGACAATCGGGTGGTGGAGGCGGTCTCCGGGCCCATGCGTCTGACGATTCAGGCCTGGAAGGGGAAAGAGCCCCGGATCGAGCAGGCCAGACAAGCCGCTGCCGCCTCCTTCGGCTTTCTGGAGCGCATCGCGGCCCTGCGTTTCGTCTTGAGCAAGCCGGCGGCAGGGCTTCGCGAATGGCCCCGGGATGAGCTGGCCGTGCAGATGATCGATAGCACCCTGCGCATCGGGGATCAGGATCTGACTCCCATGGCCGCGGTGGCCGGAACCATGGCCGATGCCGTGGCCGACCGGCTTTGGGAACATGATCTGGACAAGGTCATCGTTGAAAACGGGGGGGACGTTTCCATCCGTCTCTCCCCAAAAGAGCGGGTTGAGATCGGGCTCCGGCCCAGGGTGGAAAGCCCTGAAATTTCCCACATCCTTGTCCTGGATGCAGAGCAGCCTTCCTGGGGGGTGACCACGAGCGGTTTCGGGGGCCGGAGTCTGACTCGGGGCATCGCCTCTGCAGTCATTTGCGTGGCCGAGCGGGCCGCAGTGGCCGATGCCGCTTCCACGGCCATCGCCAACGCCTGCAGGCTGGATGACGAAAAAATCATTCAGGTCCCGGCCGAGACCCTGGATCCGGACACGGATATCCCGGGGATACCCGTGACCCTGAGTCTGGGTGATCTCGGCCCGGAGACCTGGCACGCTGCGGGCCGGAAAGGGTCGGCCAGGGCCGGACAGCTCATAGAGCAGGGTGTACTCCGGGGGAACGCCATCTATATCGGCAGGGAGATGCTGGTCACCGGCTGGCTGGCGGAACGGATCCGGAATTATTAAACGGTTTATTCCCGGATCGGATTCGGGGTGGTTGCGCAAAAGAGGAGCAAGAGACGAATGACAGGCGAATCCCTTGTGGTTATTGTCCAGAGATATGTCAGGGACCAGATCATCACCGGCGAGTTCAAGCCGAACCAGAAGCTGAAGGAAGAGGAAATCGCCTCTTCGTTCAATATCAGCCGTCCTCCGGTCCGAGAGGCCTTTTCCATCCTCGAGGCCGAGGGCCTGGTGGTCAAGAAACCCAGACGGGGGGTCTTTGTCACAAAACCGAGCCTCGACGATGTCTGGGAGATCTACACCTTGAAGGCGGGTTTGTACGAACTGTCCATGGAACTGGCCTTTGACAAGATTCAGGCCGGGGAGTCCGATAACCTGGAAAAGATGATCGAAGCCATGAATCGCCATACCTGTGACAGTTCATTCGATATCATCCGCTATCAGCATATCCATATTGAGTTTCACAAGGCCATCATGGAGATCGCCGGGAATAAGCGGCTGACGAGATACGCGGAAACCCTGCACAATCAGGTCTGCCGCTTCAGCTACCTGGCCCTGCAATACAAAGAGCATGTCCAGGAGATCATGGATTATCACAATCGGATCTTTCAGGCGATGAAAGAGCAGAACAAGCCCCTTGCCTGCGGGCTGATGAAGGAGCATGTCCTGGAGGGCTTGCGCTTTCAGTTCCAGATCTCAGGAAAAAAGGGATGGGATCTCGAGGACGTGGAGGAACGGGCACGGATTCATCTCTCTTAAAAACAGACATGTTTTCAGGTGACTCGTCTTGATCCAGCCTCGAAAGCGGCTTGACGCCTGTTGAACTGATCTCGATATTCTTCTATCTTTCCTTAGCAACGGCTCTGTTCTCTTGCTGCCTTTCCTGTTTCAATCCTTTCACTATTTTTCTTAGACCGGAGAGAGGCCTCCACTAACCGGTGTTTTTCTCCCTTTTCTCTCTTTGTTCAACCTTGCTTTCCTCAAACTCTCTTCGTGAAGGGTTTATCTGGTAGACCAAAGGTTCAGGGGGTCTGGCTTTTGGATACAAAATTGATATATCTCATTATATATTTAATTGAAATATTGGTTTAAAATAATTTTTGAAAGTAGAAAAAGAAAAAAAGGCTTGACAACTGCAATAAGTTAAAGCAAAATTTAACTTCCTTCAGGAGTTAAATTTTTTTACTGAACGAAAAGATTTTTTTATGCAATCCTGGTCATCCGAAGAAATATTTAAAGAATTTCAACGGTTTCAAATAAGTTCGTCTGAAACCGAAGTTTTTCTTTCCTTGCTGCAGGATGAAGGTCAGACTGGTTATAGCTTGTCGAAAAAGACCGGGGTTTCTTCTTCTAAAATTTACTCTGTACTTAATCGCCTGGTGGAAAGGGGATTCATAGTTGCCTCCGATTCGCGTCCGGTCAAGTACTTTCCTCGTCCTCCCAAAGAGATCATTGATGAACTCAGAAATGAGTTGAATTCAAGTTTCAATATCCTCGAACAGTCCTTAAAGGCAATTCATACTAAGAACAACACGAATGAATTGCTGGCCTGGAACATTACAGGACGAAACGACATCATACAAAGGGCGAAGGACATTATAGAAGCTTCAGAGGATTCCATATTTCTGGCTACCTGGTCCAAAGAGCTTCGTCCCTTGCGGAACAATCTCCTTAAAGCTGTTGATCGCGGCGTGAAACTCAAGCTTGTCTGCTATGGCCAGACCAATTTCGATCGCGGAGAAATCTACTTTCATCGACCGAGTGATTATCCTTTTCGCGAAAGAGGTGAGAGGCGATTTGTATTAACAGGCGATAACAACAGAGCAGTTATTGCCAACATCACCCAGGATAAAGGGGTCAACGGTCTTTGGACGGAAAACAGAGGCTTGGTATTGCTTTTTAAGGATTTTGTGATCCATGAAATTTACATCATCAAATTCGAAATTGCTTATCCAGAAGAAGTCCGAAAGCTTTTCGGCCCGGATTGGGAAGAGGCTCGATTAAGCTAAGCCATGCAGTCCCCGGCTGTTGAAATATAAACTTGGAACTTTTTCTTTGAAAATCTCATTTTTGCTCTGAAACCATGGGGAATTGCGCCGGAGGATATCCCAAGCCCATTGAATTTTTTTCAAAACATGAATATTGATGGAAAGACTGGGAAAATGGAACATACGAGGGTGCGGCCTGAAGGCTCAGAGTCCCCTGTAATTCTGAAGGCATTAATGAATTGTTTGGTGGGGGTGAGTGCCTGCCCGGATTTTTTAGTCGGCGGAAAAGCAGTTACTGTAGAGATTTTGGATTCTGACAGAAGTATATCATAAAGCCTCTTTGTTTAGTGAGTTCGGGAAATGCAGTTCCATAAAATGGACGGAGTATTGGATATAGTGCCTGTTTGGCCTAATCGGCCCTTCCATGAGGGTCCGTGACTATATACAGAAGATGTATGTTTTTGTTTCCAACCAAAATCAAGGAGGGTCTCATGAAACGATTCAAACTCATAACTATTGCTTTGGCAATTGTTGTTGGTCTGACGCTTTCTTTCACGCCAGGCTCTGAAGCCAAGGCTGAAGAAAAGGTTGATCTCAAGATTGCGGGTGCAAGGGTGAAAGACCCCTGGTATGCCTTTTCCCAAGCCCTGGCAAACTTCATCAACAAGAAATCCGATTGGCTGAGGGCAGAGGCGGTGGCTACCGCCGGGCTGACCGCAAACATTGAGCTTATCAGAAATAAACCCAATGAATACATAGGGCTGGCTCCTACATCCACGACGCTGCATGCCCGTCCGGGCCATGAATGGGGTGAAGCACGGGGAACCTATACCGGGCCGCGTTTTATCTCGAACATCACAACCATGACCCAACTTTTGGTCACCTACGATGAGGATATCAATACGCCTGAAGATCTGAAGGGGAAGAAAATTGATGTAGGCCGGAAAGGAGCCGGAAACACCCCGGATCATATAGCTATTTTAGAGGCGATGGGTGTTTTGGACGATGTTAATCTTGTCTACACCGGATTCGGCGGTGGAGCCAAACGCATGATGGATGGTTTTGCGGATGCCAGTTTTATTATCATCAATCATACCTATCCCCACAAGTTCAGCAAAGGAGCTTTGATTGACAGGCTGGAGACCAAAAAACCTGTTCATTATATGGGATTTGATCAGGATATGCTGTTGCAGCTTCGCGAGTCGGAACACGGAACCGTGCCCGTAAGGATCCCCAAAGGATCGTTGGGTGACAGCCAGACCCAGGATCTCTGGGCTTTCAACGATCCGGTTTACCTCATGGCAGATGAGACAATGGATACCAGAATTGTCAGAGAAGTCACCCGGGTCATTTTCGAGACTCCGGCAGAAGAATGGGCCAAATGGCATCCCCAGGGTGAACATATGACGACCGCAATAAAGACAGCTGCCCCGGTACCGGATGTAGTTCCAGCCCACAAGGGCACCAAGGAATTCTATAATGAGAAGGGATTAGAGATGAAGGACCTGGCAGACCAGCTGAAGTAACTTCTACAATGTCCCAATAACTGCACCCACCGGTCCTGTTTTTTTTTGAAAAGGGCCGGTGGTTGAGTATTTTCGTTCATGCTTTGTTGCGTGAAACAAGGCAGGTGGTTTTGCAAAGCAAATCAACAGACCGGAGATAACCAAGATGGAGCAATTGAGAAAACTGAGCCGGTTTATTCTTCCCTGGATGGCCATAGCCATGGGTGCCTATCAACTGCTGTATACCCAGGTTATGATTCAGGACCTGGAGGGTCACATGATAACCCATCTTGGTCTGGCCTTGCTGGTGGTTTGTCTCTCGCTCATGTCCAAATCCGAAAAGAAGAGCAACTGGTACCTTTATGCGCTAATTGCCCTGGCCTCCATCGGGGCTACGCTTTATTTTCTTGTTTCCCTGGATGCCTTGATGATGTTCCGTTCGGCCATCCCCACGGTCTGGGATCTTTTGTTTGGCGGGATCATGGTGCTGTTGCTACTCGCTGTGAACTGGATCGTTTTTGGAAAGATTTTTCCAGTATTGACTCTGGTAGCCCTGGCCTACCTCTTCTTCGGGCGTTTTCTTCCCCCTCCTTTCACTGTGGCCGATGTCGGCACTGTGAAACTGGTGCAGTGGGTGACAG
>JAIPDR010000138.1 GCA_021737615.1 Desulfohalobiaceae bacterium
TACCTGGACCGCTTTGGCGGGGCCGTGCTCAAGTACCCCTATTCCGCCGGGGGCAAGGGGGCCAGGCTCATCCTCAACTCCTGGGAGATCAGGCAGGTCTACGAAAACCTTCTTAAGGACTACAAGAAGGACTATAAGAAGAATTTCAGGAAAGCGGCCTGGCCCCTGCTCATCGAATCCAGGATGTCCGGGGTGGAGATCAGCTTCACCATCCTGGTGGACCGGGAAGGCCACTACCGGATTCTGCCCACCTCCATGGACTACCCGGAGCGCTTCCCCGGGCCGGCCGACAGGAATAATCCGATCACCGGGGGCATGGGCAGCATCTCTCCCCACCCATTTGAAAGCCGGGAGCTCCTCGAGCTGGTCGAGACGACCATCGCCGTCCCCCTGGTCCGGGAAATGCGCAAACAAGGCATCCTCAGGCCCTGCATCCTCTATCCCGGCTGTTTCGTGTCCTTTTCACTGAACAGTGACAACGGGCTGCGCCCCTCGGCCGTCCGGGTCTGCGAGATCAACATCCGTCCCGGTGAGCCCGAGTTCCAGACCGTGGCCCGCAGGCTGCGCAACCTCGGTCCCCTGGTCCAGGCCATGTTCCAGGGCCACCTGGACCGGGTCGCCCCGGAGGTCCGGGAGGACCAGATCTCGCTCTGCCTGGCCCTGGTCACCGGCCCCGGAGGACCCGACTCCCAGAAGGGCTATCCCTGGAGCGTGACCAAGTTCGAGCCGGTGGAGATCGATTTCGAATACATGCAGAAAAAGAACATCCAGGTCATGCCCTCAGGCCTGGGCTACTCTTTGGAAAAGGGACTCTACTCCGACGGAACCAGGATCGCCTACTTAAACGTCAACGCTACGGTCAAACAGGGCCAGACCAGGGGCCAGGCAGCCGAAAAACTGCGCAACAAGGTCCTCTCCGCCTTCAAGGCCGGCAAGATCAGGACTATCCCCAGGGAGGACCCCGAAGGAAACCGCCTGGCTTTCCGGGAGGATATCGGCAGTCACTTTCAGGCGGCCGAGGATCTTCTCAAGGAATAGAGGGATGCTGGACGGCGCTGCGCGCCTATGCTGGAATACTGGAATACTGGAATGCTGGGATTGGAAGAAAACGGAGGACGGCACCCCCTGCTTTGAGTCTTTTGAAGGCATGATAAAAAACGTGTGATCTGAAACAAAAAAAATAATCACCTGTTCTCTTTTCCCGGGGGGAAGAGGTCGCCCTCTTCCCCCCGGGAAAAGAGAACCAGGAACTCCTGATTGCCTTTGGGCCCCTTTATCCTGGAGGGGACCGTCCCCCTTTCCCGGAGCCCCAGTCTTTGCCTTGCAAAAGCAAGCACCTTGTCGACGGCCTCCTGCTGCAGCTGCTTGGAGCGGACCACGCCTTTGCGGGTCCTTCCCCTGTCCAGTTCGAACTGGGGTTTGATCAGGGCGAGCAGCTGCCCGCAAGACTTTAAGTACTTAAGGCAGGCGGGCAGGACGAGCTCAAGGGAGATAAAGGAACAGTCGACCACCGCCAGGTCCACCGCTTCCGGGATCAGATCCCGAGGGGCGTAACGGATGTTGACCCGCTCCAGGTTTATGACCCGGGCATCCGTGCGCAGCTTCCAGTGCAGCTGGCCATAGCCCACGTCAAGGGCATAGATCCTTCTGGCCCCCTTTTGCAGCAGACAATCGGTGAATCCCCCGGTCGAGGCCCCGCAGTCCAGGGCCACCAGGCCGTCGACCTCGATGCTGAAATGATCCAGGCCGGTCAGCAGCTTCTCCCCGCCCCGGCTGACGAAGCGATCCCCTTTCTTGATTTCGAGCCTTGTTTCTACCGGGAGCATTCGACCTGGTTTGTCCACGGCCTCCGTCTCCAGGTTTTCCAGGATCCTTAGGACCTGCCCGGCCATGATCAGCCGCGCCCCCTGCTCCCTGCTCCCGGTAAGCCCCTGCTCCACCAGCAGCCTGTCCGCCCGGATTTTTTTCAGTCGGCTCGTCATTCAAGACTCTTTACTATCTGAAGATTTTATGAGATTTGTGGGCATCATCCTGCTGATATCGCGGCAATCAATCCCCATGAGCGCATGTCCGATATGAGCTCCTTGGCAGGAAGTCTGTACTTGCGTAGCATCTGGAAAATGTTTATCATTACATGTTGTTTCAGCCCGGTCGCCCGTTTCTATATGCCTGCACCAAGGAAAGGAGAATACAATGAACAAGCCTGTCAAAATATCCTTGATAACTCTGGGAATCATCGCCGGCCTCATTGTTCTGCTCATTGCCTATCTCCTTTTGTTTTTCGACGTCAACGACTACAAGGCACAAATCGAAAGCAGGGTCCAGGAGCAGACCGGCCGCGAACTGAGCATAAACGGTGATATGAGCCTCTCTGTATTCCCCTGGCTCGGACTGGAAGTCAACGATCTCAGCCTGAGCAACGCCAAGGGGTTTGAAGAGCCCTTGATGGCCCGCTTCCAAAAGGCCCTCTTCAAGGTCAAGCTCCTGCCCCTTTTAAAGAAAGACATCCATATCGGCACTCTCGAACTGAAGCAGTTTCAAATCCATCTGGCCAAGAATGAGCAGGGAGTGACCAACTGGCAGGATCTTGTCCCGGAACCGGCTAAAGGTCCCGGTCAAAAACAGCCCTCCGAGCCCGGGGCCGGAGCCATGGAACTGGCCGGCCTGACCATCGAGCGGATCCGGTTCGAACAGGGCAGCCTCTCCTGGCTGGATCAAACGAGCAACACCCGGGCCCAACTCAAGGACTTCGATTTCCGCCTGGGGCCGGTCCAGTTGAAGTCCCCTTTCCCCTTTGAGATCTCGGCGGTCGTGAGCAGCAACCAGCCCCGAATCAACCGGGCCGAGCTGGACTGCAGCGGAAAGGCCTCCCTTGATCCGGACAGACAGATCGTAACCCTGGAGGGACTGCAAATCAAGACCACGGCCGAGGGCGCAGCAATCCCGGGAGATCAGGCAGAGCTCTCCCTGACAACGGATGCGACCTTTGATTATCCGAATCAAACCCTGACCCTGGCCGGGCTGGAGGCCGGGATCCACGACCTGTCCCTCAGGGCCGACCTGAAGGGAACCAGTCTCCTGGAGGAGCCGGAGTTCAGCGGGACCTTCGACATCAAGGAGTTCAACCCCAAAAAGCTCCTGCAGGAGCTGCAACTGCCCCCCCTGGAGACCAGCGACCCCGACGCCCTGACCGCGGTTGCGGCCGGGGGACGCTTTTCAGCCTCTCAGAAGAAGGTGGCCATCTCGGATCTACAGGCCAGGCTGGACGACACTTCCCTGCAGGGCACGAGCCAGGTCAGCGGGTTCGAGACCCCGAAGATCGAATTCAGCCTTCAGGCGGACGATATCGACCTCGACCGCTACCTCCCGCCCAAGGCCGAAAAAAAGCAGGAAAGCGGCCAACCTGAGGAAAGCCCAACGGCCGCCGTCGGCCTTCCCCTTGATACCCTGCGCGCCCTGGACCTGACCGGTCAGCTGGAGGTCGGCACCCTGACCGTGAAGAAGATGAACCTGAACAAGGTCACGGTCCAGGTCAGGGCCAAAGACGGCATCCTCAGCATCGACCCCCTCACGGCCGATCTCTACCAGGGCACAATCCAGAACACCACCCGGGTTGATGTCCGCTCCGAGACCCCCAAGGTCGAAACCAAAAACAACCTGAACTCCATCTTCATCGAACCGCTGCTCGGGGATCTGCTCGGCAGGAAATTCGTCTCCGGAGAAGGCGGCATCGAGGCCGACCTGGATTTTCAGGGCCTGACCTCCGGGGATATCCTTAGCAGCCTGAACGGCGACCTGTCCCTGCTCTTTGAAAACGGCTCAATCAAGGGAGTGAACATCCCGGCCCTCATCCGCAGCGCCAGTGCCCTGCTCAAGGGCAGGCAACCGGCCGAGCCCGAGGACCAGACCACAGATTTCACCTCGTTCCAGGCCAGTGCGGATTTGCAAAAAGGGCTGATCCGCAGGAGCAGCCTGGAGCTTCTCTCCCCCCTTCTCAGGATCGACGGTCAGGGCCAGGTCGATCTGCTGCAGAAACTCCTTGACTACGACCTGACAGTCCATATTCCCGAGGACATTTCCGAAAAATACTCGGAACTGGCCGATCTCTCCGGCAGCAGCATCCCCTTGAAGATCACGGGCGATCTGGACAGCCCCAGCTACAGCCTCGGCCTCGAGGGCGCCTTGAAGGATCAGCTCCAGAAAAGAGGAGGAGAGCTCCTGGACAAGGAGCTGGACAAGCTCAAGGAGAAACTGGACATCAAGAAACAGGCCCCTGATTCGGGCCAGGAATCGGAGCAGGCCGTCGACCCCAAGAAACTCCTCAAGGGCTTCTTCGATTGAAATTTTCCCGTCGACTCAGAGTCGACGGGAAAATATCAATATATTTCTTTTTTTTCGAAAATGAAGAAGCAGAAAATCAGGCCGGCAACGGGAAAATGTTTTTGAATGGTTAGCAACAGCGAGGATTAACCCGTGAATATCTAAAATTTGCTTCAAATTTTAGATAAAGGAGCGACGAGATGGCTGTAAGAATCGGAATGAACGGTTTCGGGCGCATCGGCAGGTACATGGCCAGAATCCTGGCCGGGAACAAGGACTTCGAGCTGGCGGCGGTCAACGCTAGGGCCGACAACGAAACCCTGGCCCATCTCTTGAAATACGACTCAGTCCATCGTAATTTCGGCGGCTCTGTCCAGGCCAATGAACAAGGCTTCCTCCTCGAAGGAAGCCAGGTCCGGGTCACCCGGCAGGAACCGGGCAAATGGCTCTGGGGCGAGCTGGGAGTGGACATCGTCCTGGAGACCAGCGGCAAGTTCAAGGACCGGGAAAGCTGCCAGAAGCATCTGGACTGCGGCTGCAGAAAGGTCCTCATCAGCGCCCCCGGAAAAAATTGCGACGCGACCATCGTCATGGGGGTCAACGACCACCTCCTGAAACCCGAGCACAGGATCGTGTCCAACGCCTCCTGCACCACCAACTGCCTGGCCCCGGCCGCCAAGGTCCTGGTGGATGAATTCGGCCTGGAACACGGCAGCATGAACACCATCCACTCCTACACCATGAGTCAGCGGATCCTGGACGGCTCGCACAAGGACCTGCGCCGGGGCAGAGCCGCAGCCTTGTCCATGATCCCGACCACAACCGGTGCGGCCAAGGCCGTAACCCAGGTCATCCCTGAGCTGGAGGGCAAGCTGAGCGGCATGGCCGTCCGGGTGCCCACCCCCAACGTCTCCCTGGTGGATTTAACCGCCGAGCTTTCCCGGGAGACCACGGCCGAGGAGATCAACCAGGCCATGCTCAAGGCCTCCCAGGGAGAACTCAAGGATATCCTGGGCTACAGCGATGAACCCCTGGTCTCCATCGACTATACCGGTTCGAGCTTCGGCGGTGTCGTGGACGGACAGACGACCCTGGTCACGGACAAGCGGCTGTTGAAGCTCATCGTCTGGTATGACAACGAATCCGGCTTCACCTGGCAGCTGTACCGACTCTTGCAGAAGGCGGCCACGATGTCGTAACCTGATTACAATCGTTCATAGCTCAATGAAAACATGGATTCATTCTCGACTTCTCGAAGCCAGAGTGCCTGGTCATTTATTTGTTTAACTTAATAGATACTTACTGGAGGATTACATTGCAAACTGCCGAGAAGGTGCGCATAGATGATCAGGATTTTCAATCAATACAAACCCCAATGTAAGACGACTGTAAGTATATGTCCGACTTTATCCACCTGCACTGCCACACCGAATACAGCCTCCTGGACGGGGCCATCAAGATCAAAGACCTCTGCGCCAGGGCCGTGGATCTGGGCATGGATTCCGTGGCCATCACCGACCACGGCAATCTCTTCGGGGCCATCGACTTCTACACCACGGCCAAGAAGTACGGGCTGAAGCCGATCATCGGCTGCGAGGTCTATGTGGCCCCGGAACACAGGACCAGGAAAGAGGCCCGCTCCGCCTCCGAGGCCGGCCATCATCTGGTTCTGCTGGCCAGAAACCAGGAGGGCTACCAAAATCTGATCAAATTGGTCTCAAAGGGCTATCTGGAAGGGTTCTACTACAAGCCCCGGGTGGACAAAGAGCTGCTGGCCCGGTACAACTCCGGGCTGACCGGCCTTTCCGCCTGCCTGAAGGGGGAGATCCCCGCCCTGCTCATGCAAAACAGGTTCCAGGAGGCCGAGGAGGCGCTCCAGGAGTACCTCTTTTTTTTCCCGGATCATTTCTATCTGGAGCTTCAGGCCAACGGTATTCCAGAACAGGAGGAGCTGAACCAGAAGCTCCTCGAGCTCGCCGAAAAGCGCTCCCTGCCCCTGGTGGCCACCAACGACTGCCACTACCTGACCGCGGACGACGTCCAGGCCCACGACATCCTGCTCTGCATCCAGACCAACGCCAAGGTGGACGACCAGAAGAGGATGCGCTTCAACACGGATAAGCTCTACTACCGGCCCCAGTCGGAGATGGAGGAAGCTTTCGCCCACTGCCCCCAGGCCATAGCCAATACGGCCGCCATCGCCGGGGAGTGCAACCTGGAGATCGAACTGGGCAGGCACCATTTTCCGGTCTATGAGCCCCGGGACGGCCTGAGCCTGGAGGAATCCTTCAGAAAGCTGGCTGAGCAGGGGCTTCAGACCAGGCTGGCCAACCTGAACTACCCGGTTGAGGAAAAGGTCTACCGGGACCGCCTCCAGGAGGAACTGGCCATCATCTGCGAAAAGGGCTTTGCCGGGTACTTCCTCATTGTCCAGGATTTCATCAACTGGGCCAAGTCAAACGGGATTCCCGTGGGCCCGGGCCGGGGCTCCGCCGCCGGAAGCCTGGTGGCCTACTCCCTGAACATCACCAATCTGGACCCCATCCGCTACAACCTCCTCTTCGAGCGCTTCCTGAACGTGGAACGGGAAAGCCTGCCGGACATCGACGTGGACTTCTGCTATCACAGACGGGAAGAGGTCATCCGCTACGTGACCGGAAAATACGGCAAGGAGAGCGTCTCCCAGATCACGACCTTCGGCACCATGAAGGCCAAGGCCGCGGTCCGGGACGTGGGCCGCACCCTGGGCATGAGCTTTGCCCAGACCGACAAGATCGCCAAGCTCATTCCGGATGAGCTGAAGATGACCATCGACAAGGCCCTGGAACAGGAACCGGAGCTTAAGAAAAAGTGCCGGGAGGACGAGCAGATCGCGCGGCTCATCGACATCTCCAAGAGGCTGGAAGGGCTGTCCAGACACGCCTCGACCCATGCCGCGGGCATCGTCATCTCGGACAGGCCCATGCAGGAGTACCTGCCCCTTTATCTGGGGAAAAAGGGGGAGGTGGTCACACAGTACGACATGAAGAAGGTGGAAAAGGTCGGCTTGATCAAATTCGACTTCCTGGGGCTGAAGACCCTGACCGTGCTCAGCGACGCCATGGCCATGGCCCGGGAAAACGAGAAAGAGGTCCCGGACCTGGACACCCTGCCCCTGGATGACGGACAGACCTTTGCCCTGCTTTGCTCCGGCCGCACCGAAGGGGTCTTTCAACTGGAAAGTTCCGGCATGCGGGACACCCTGATGAGCCTTCGGCCGAACTCCTTCGAGGACATCATCGCCCTTCTGGCCCTCTACCGGCCGGGTCCCCTGGAAAGCGGCATGGTTTCAGATTTCATCCGCCGCAAACACGGCGAGATCAAGGTAGAGTACCCTCATCCGGCTCTGGAGCCGATTTTAAAGGAGACCTACGGGGTGATCCTCTACCAGGAGCAGGTCATGCGCATCGCCTCGGAGCTGGCCGGTTACTCCCTCGGAGACGGAGACATACTGCGGCGGGCCATGGGCAAAAAGGACCCCCAGGTCATGAGCAGGCAGCGGTCCAAGTTCATAGACGGATGCAGGCGGCAGGGCATCCCCGAAGACAAGGCCGCCTACCTCTTCGATCTCATTGAAAAGTTCGCCGGCTACGGGTTCAACAAGTCGCACAGCGCGGCCTACGCCCTGATCTCCTATCAGACCGGTTACATCAAGGCCCATTTCCCCAAGGAATACATGGCCGCCCTGATCACCTCGGAAGTCAACAACACGGACAAGGTCCTGGCCTACTTGAACGCCTGCCGGGAAATGGGCATCGAGGTCAGACAGCCGGACATCAACGAGAGCGTCAGCCCCTTCAGCGCCCACTCCGACCATATCCGTTTCGGACTGGCCGGGATCAAGAACGTGGGACAGGGAGCCATTAAAGCCATCGTCGACGAACGGGAACGAAAAGGGGACTACGAGAACCTGCTCGATCTCTGCCAGCGGGTGAACCTGCGCAAGGTCAGCAAACGGGTCCTGGAGAGCCTGATCAAAAGCGGGGCCCTGGACGCCTTCCAGTGCTCCAGGGCGGCCCTGCTGGCCGGACTGGACAAGATCGTGGCCACGGCCCAGAAGAAGAAAAAGGAAAAGAGCAGCGGGCAGCTCTCCCTGCTCAGCATCATGGAAAAGGAAGAGCCCCGGCCCGCGAAACCCTGCGGTTTAGGCCTGGAGCTCCCGGAGGCCGGCCTGGAGGAATGGCCTGACGAGGACCGCCTCAGGTATGAAAAGGAGGCCCTGGGCTGCTTCATCAGCGGCCACCCCCTGCTGCGGTTCGAAGAAAAACTCAAGCTGCTGCAGATGAATACCCTGCAGCAGTGCTGGGAGCTCCCGGCAGAGACCGAGGTCCGGGTGGGGCTGCTGGTCACCGCCAGCAAAGAGATCGTCACCAAGAAGGGCAGCAGGATGGCCTTCTGCCAGGTCGAGGATTTGACCGGAACCGGAGAAATGACTCTCTTTCCCGATCTCTACGCCAGGATAAAGTCGCAGCTCCAGTTCGACCAGCCCCTGTTCTGCACCGCCAAGATCGATGCGGACACCGGGGAAGACAAGAACAGCGACAACCAGAAGAAGATCAAGCTCCTGGCCCAGAAGATCAGCCTCCTGTCCGAGGTGGAGATCCCTGCCGACGAACCGTATCAAGTCGATATAGCGGAGCGGGATCTCCGGGAAGACCATCTGGAGCAGTTCAAGGATATCCTGAAGCGCTTCCCCGGGAAAAATCCCGTCCAGATAAAGCTGTTCCTGGAGGAAGGCTGGTGCCGGCTGCAGCTCGGACCCGAGTTCTGCGTCCTGCCGGTTCCGGAGCTTAAACAGGAGCTGAGCCGCTGGCAGCAGTCCTTAAGGCGGCAGTAGAAGAAAGTGAGAGTTATAGAATTTTAGATTTTGGATTTTGGATTTTCGATTGTTAAGACAAAGAATAAGAGCTGGTTATCTGGCATAAATCCAAAAACAATAAGTACGACGTTTCTATCCCGATCAAACTGGCAGCTGTGGACTTGAGCTGTATTAGTGTAGCAGCATGCCTATGTATTATAATAAATATTAAATAGTTATATGTCAGCACTGCCAGAGGCAGGGCTGACGTCTGACTCCTTTTGCTGGTTGTACATTGAACCGAAATTCGAAGAGGCACAAGAAACCATGTCCGAAAAACAGCCCGTCTATCGGCTCAGAGTAAGCTCCCAGTTCAGTTCCTCGCACCAACTGCGCCACTACCAGGGCAAATGCGAAGAACTCCACGGCCACAACTTTTCAGTGGAAGCCGAAGTCCAGGGGTCCAGCCTGCACCCCGATACCCATATCCTGATCGATTTCAAGGAACTGAAATCCAAACTCAACCGGATCCTCGATTCCCTGGACCACACCCATTTAAACGATCTGCCCCGGTTCCAGGTCGACAATCCGTCTTCGGAAAACCTGGCCCGGTACATCTTCAAGGAACTGGAACAGGCCCTGGCCGTCCATGAGGTCAGCCTCAACTTTGTCAGTGTCGCGGAGAAGGAAAGCTCCAGGGCCTTTTATTCTGAAATTTGAAGCGGCTGATTTTAATCACCCGCTTCAAATTTCAGTATCATACATTTATAAATGTCCTGCTGAACGAGACTTCGAGCAAAGAATTCACTTTTCCTGGCAAGGCTTAGAACATGTCAGTCCTCGAGAGAAATCTGTACAACCGCTCTTTCTCTTTGTTAACCATGAACCATGAACCGTGAACCTTGAACCTCTGATCCGTAAACCCCGGGTCCGTGAACATAGGAGCCATATGCGCATCGTTCTGCAGAGGGTCAAACAGGCCTCTATAGAAATCAAAGGCCGGGAGGTCGCCGCCATCAACCGGGGACTGCTTTTGTTTCTCGGGTTCGGGACGAAAGACGGGACGGATCTGCCGGGGTCCGCCGCCTGGGAAAAAATGCTGGCCAGGATCCCGGAACTCAGGATCTTTCCGGACCATGACGGAAAATTCAACCTGAGCCTGAACCACGTCCGGGGCGACCTGCTGCTGGTTTCCCAGTTCACCCTCTTCGGGGACTGCAGAAAAGGCAGACGGCCCTCGTTCAGCGCAGCCGCAGACCCGCAACTGGCCAGGTCCCTGTACGACAGCTTCCTGCAGGATCTGGACCGTCGGGCCCCGGGAAAGGTCGAAAGCGGCCGCTTCGGCGCGGAAATGGATGTGCTCTCCACCAACCAGGGGCCGGTGACCATGATCCTGGACAGCGAACAAATCTAGATTGACG
>JAIPDR010000139.1 GCA_021737615.1 Desulfohalobiaceae bacterium
AGCCGGTCCTTTTGAATTCGGTCGGAAATCTCCCTCCGGAATTTGAACAGGTGATGGCCCCGGTGAGCGGGGATTTGGTCATAATCATGTACCGGGCACCAGTTTGCGCCCCCGTGCCTGTCAAAGGCCCGCTGGCCAAAATGAGGAGATTCTCTGGCCCCAAGGGATCGCATTGGGGATCGCATTCCTGATTCAGAAAATAAATGCCCAGGCCCCGTCCCCCGATATAATCGCGGGCGACTTTCGCATCCAGCGTCTCCGTGCTGAGCTCTTGCCGGTCCAGATCGACGCGCAGTATTTTGCCCATCCAGCCAAACATCATAACCTCCATTCAATTCTGGGTGCTTGATTTGTTATAATTGTTATCCAAGCAAAAGATTTTGCGAAAAAGAAACGCATATGCAGTGGTTTTTTGGTGACGAATCAAAAGCAGGTTCCCGGGTTCAACCGTCTTGAGATCGATTTGAGCATTCCTGAATGAGATCTTGAGGTTGTTAATAGGCCAGAAGAAAAATGGTATCTCCGGCAGCGCTTTATTCCCCTCTTCAACAACCAGCCATCCATCTTCCCATCTAACCCTGTTCTTGTTGACCACATTCGGCAGTCCGGTTCCGGCTGCCGTGGTCCAGGTTTCCACTGCCAGCAATCCCTGATCCGTGTCAAGGGCAAACCAGCCTTTGACCGGGGTCTTCTCCACGGAATGCAGGTATGAAATGCAGATCAGATCTCCTGGAGAGGCCAAGCGGGACGCTACCAGCCGTCCCTTTTGACGGGGCAGGGAAATATTGACCCAATGTACTGGAACAAAAAAAATTGCCACCAATAACAGACTTAGGACTATGAGGCTGATTTTTGCCTTTGGCCAGCCTGTTTTCATATTACACTGCTGCTTCCTTAAGGGCATTGGAAACCCTGCTCTGCCTGAATCGACGGGCCCTCTGCAAAAAATAGAAAAATATCAAGAGAGCAACTGCGGATACATTCGTCAGAAAATGTGGGACCTGGATGTTGGCAATCGTGAGATCGCCTGGACTGACCAAAACAAAGGCCAGGCCCAGAAACAGGAATCGTTCCCAGATAAAGGTCTTCACCAGCCAATAGCCCTGTATAAAGATTGACCAGCAGAACATGCCCAGAATACACATGGGGATAATCAGGGCTAATTCTGAAAAATTGGTGTTCAGCATCAGCAATTTAGGATTGTAGATAAACATGAAAGGCAAAGTGAAGGCGGCCAGGTCCAGACGAAAACTCTTATACCCGGTCTTTACCGGATCCGATCCGGCAATACCAGCAGCGGCGTAAGCGCACAAGCCGACCGGAGGCGTATCATCAGCCACGATGCCGTAGTAGAAAACAAAGAGGTGAACCGCAATGATCGGCAGCTCCAGTCCCAGATTCTGGCTGATGGTCATGATGGCCGGGGCGGTCATGGCTGCCATGATAATATAGGTGGCCGTAGTGGGTAGCCCCAGACCTAAAATGATGCAGGCAAAAACCGAGAACAGCAAGCTCAGAAAGAGGCTGTTTCCAGCCGCGGCCGAGATCAGGACCGCCATTTTCAGCCCGAGTCCGGTCAGGGTAACCACGCCGATGATGATTCCGCAACAAGCACAGGCCGAGGCAATGCCGGCCATGTTCCTGGCTCCTGCCTCCAGAGAACCGAGCAGTTCGTCTCTGGAACGGTAGAGAAAAAAAGCATTCGGTTTTTGTCTATAGGCTTCATGGGCCAGATCAGTCACTTCGATGTGTTTTCCCTTCCCCCTGGGAAAAGCTACAAAATGCCGGTAGAGGTTGTTCCCCGCTATAACAATGACCGCGGCCAGTATGGACCAGGTGGCTGAGGTCGTTGGGGTCCAAAACCAGACCAGAAGCAGCCAGATCAGGACAAAAAGCGGAATCAGATAGTGTAGTCCGGAGAAAAAGGTTTGCCACAAGGGCGGGGTCTCCTCTTTGGTCAGCCCTCTGATGTTTTCCTTGATTGCCTCCAGATGAACGATGGAAAAAATGGCGGTGTAGGAGAGCAGAGCCGGGATAATGGCCGCCTTGACGATCTTGAAATAGGATATGCCCAGCATTTCAGCCATGATAAAGGCTGCGGCGCCCATGATGGGCGGCATGAGCTGGCCGTTGGTGGATGCGGCCACTTCCACGGCGCCAGCGGTATGGGGTTTGAAACCGACTTTTTTCATCAAGGGGATGGTCATGGAACCGGTGGTCACAGTATTGGCAATGGATGATCCTGAAATGGACCCCATGGCCCCGGAAGCAACAACCGCCGCCTTGGCCGGACCGCCGCGAAAGCGGCCCATAGAGGCAAAGGACAGGTCGATCAGATACTCCCCGGCCCCCATTTTTTCCAAAAAAGAACCGAACAGGACAAAGAGAAAGACAAAGGTTGCCGAGACCCGGAGGGGGACCCCCCAGAGTCCTTCACCGGTCATGAAAATATGATCAATGATCCGGCTGACCCCAAAGCCCCTGTGGGCCAGTTCACCGGGGATGTAGGGTCCCACATAGGCGTACACCAGAAAGACGATGGTGATGATCGGCAGGATCGGAGAGATACTCCGGCGGGTGGCCTCCAAGACAAGGAGGATGAGCCCTCCCCCGATGAGCAGGTCGTAAAACTCGGCCCGGCCCACGGAATAGGCGATGTGTTGGTAGTTTAGCAACATATACAGGGCCGCCAGACCGGCGGCTACGGCCAGGATCACGTCGTGGATCGGCAAGGAATCTGGCCGTGTCTTTTTCGAGCCGGAAAAAGACAAAAAGCAGAGCATGAGCGCGAAAAAGAGATGGACAGAGAGCTGTTTCGCCCCGGGCAGTTCCCCGGTAAAACCGGTATAAAGCTGGAACAGGGACATGGCGATGGCCAGCCATTTGACAAAGCTCCCACTCCATGTGCCAGTCAAGATCCGTTCCTGGCCGCTTCCTTCCTGGGTTTGTTGAGCCGGCGGAGCTGTAGTCTTTTTCTGGGGCATTCTCTCTCCTTAGACCGGGTAAAAAGGGCACAGACCAGGGAGTTTGTTCCGAAACAAGATTCTTCACTGGTCTGTGCCTTGAAGGCGAGTCTGGATGCGATTATTGCCTTATCGGTTATTCTCTGTTTGAAAAAACAAGAAAATTATTAACCGCCCGCTCGCGGACTCGCCCAAGCCGCCAAGGACGCAAAGGAAGATTTTTCTCCGGCGGGTCAACGCCGGAGAAAAAACGTGCATTATCTCTGAAGAGATAAGGTTCAAGAATGCTCTTTACTTGGCGAACTTTGCGCCTTGAGCGAGTCCGCGAGCGGGCGGTTCAAGTTTCTTTTAATGAGAGCAGCTTCCTCTTGGACCGACTCAGAGCACGCCCTCTTCTTTCAAGAATCTTTCCGCAGCTGGATGAAGCGGAATGCTCATCCCGTCCAAAGCCCCCTCGACAGAAAGATCCTTGAACTTGGCATGGGCCTTGTGGATCTGGTCCAGATTGGAATACATGGCCTTGACAATGCTGTAGACAAGATCATCATCCAGATTTTCCCTGACCGAGAGCATGGCCATGACCGAGACAGTGGGCACATCATCAGGGTTGCCCTTGTAAGAACCTCCAGCAACCTTCTGTTTGGCATAAAAAGGATATTTTTCAATGAGCTTGTCAACCCTTGGCCCGGAGATGGGAAGGATCGCGGCATCGATTATCGTGGCGGTGTCTTTGATCACGGCAGCCCCGACCGCAACTGTGAAAAAGGCGGCGTCAAGCCGTCCGTCTTTGAGGTAGTCGGCGGATTGCGATGCCGTCAACTGCTGGGCCTCGCCCAGATCATCAAGACTCAGACCCCAGGCAGATAGGATCTGTTTGCAGTTTTCAGTGGTACCGGAACCAATGGGTCCGACAGCCACTCTCTTGCCTTTGAGATCGGCCACCGACTCGATCCCGGCATCTTTGCGCACGACTACCTGAATGTGCTCGGGATAGAGGCAGGCCACGCCGCGAATGTTTGAGACCGGCTCGTCAAAGATGCCCTTTTTGCCGTTGTAGGCATAGGAGGCGATATCGTTTTGCAGAATGGCAAAGTCGGTGTTTTCAGTAGCGATCAGGTTTGCATTGGCCACTGAGGCCCCGGAGGATTCAGCAGTCACCTTGATGTTTTTGTCCTGTAGGTTGTTGAAGGCGACTCTGGAGATGGCTCCAGCCATTGGAAAATAGGCCCCGGTCACCCATCCGGCCGCGATGGAGACAAAACGCCGTTTTTTGGCCAGGGCGGTCGAGCTGCTCAGGGCAAAGCTGAGGGCCAAGGCCAAAGCGAAAGTTAAGATACTGATTTTTTTTAACATGCTAATCCTCCTGTGCTAAAACATTTCGTGATATGACCCACAACGCTGCGTATGTTTGTTGTTCACCTCCTTTATTAAGCACAAATGTCTTTTATGGCTCCAGCCAAATGAGCGCCAATCAGCTGGAATTCTTCCTCGCCTGCCGTAAACGGGGGCGCCACCACCAAACCATCGCCGGCTTTGGTCCCCAGCCCCGGGGATTTATAGATGATCAGGCCTTGTTCGAAGCACTGCTCGAAGATACGTTCCGTAACCTGCTCCTCTCTCGAAAACGGTTGCAAATTTTCCAGGTTAGAGACGAGTTCGATCCCCCACATATATCCCAAGCCTCGAATGTCAGCCACCCAGGGCAGGGACTCCAAGGCTTCTCTCAGGCTTGTCTCCAGAACAGGACCCAGTTTGGCGACCCGCTCCACGAGACGATCCTTTTCCAGGACATCCAGAGTGGCCAATCCGGCCGCAGCTCCCACAGGGTGGTGTGAAAAGGTGCCGCCATGCACAAAGCCACTGTTTTCAACTACAGCCTCATAGAGTTTTTCCTTAACCCCAACAGCTGATATCGGGATGGCTCCCCCGGCCAGCCCTTTGCCGATACAGAGGATATCCGGTTCCACTCCGTAATGTTCTGAAGCGAACCAAGCGCCGGTCCGCCCCATGCCGCACATGACTTCGTCCTGGATCAAGAGCACCCCATGGGCCTCACAGATCTCTTTGATACGCGGCCAGTACCCAGGTGGTGGGGGATAGACCGCCAGGGTGGCCCCGCTTACGGTTTCGGCCAGAAAGCAGCTCACTGTCTCCGGCCCTTCCAGCTGGATCGTATCTTCCAGGGCCTGGGCGCAATCAAGGTTGCAGGTTGATGAGCTCTTTCCCCAGGGACAGCGGAGACAATATGGTGGCGGTATGTGAACACTCTGGGGAAGCATGGGGGCGAAAGGGGTTCGGAAAGGAGTTCGGCCGGTAGCGGCCAGGGCGCCGATACTCAGGCCATGATAAGACTTCCAGCGGCTGATGATTTTATATTTTGAATTCGAGCTTTGGGATAGATGTATTTGGCGGGCTAATTTCAAAGCCGTTTCCACAGCTTCGCTGCCGCTGCTCATAAAATAAAATCTTGAAATACCCTTGGGAGCATGTCCAGCAAGCCTCTCGGCGAGTTTTTCCACAGCTGGATGGGTGAACATCGTAGGGTGAAAGTAAAACCCCTTCTGCAGCTGAGCAGTGACGGCCGCAGCTATCTCTGCCCTGGCATGGCCTACATTTACCACCACCGCCCCACCGGAAGCATCAAGCCAGCTCCGCTGATCTTCGGAAAAAATATGGCTGTCTCGACCTGAAACCGCAATTGGCAACTCTCCTGAGAGTTTTCTATGAAAGACGTGTCCGGGGCGTTTCATTTTCAATCCTCTATCCGCTCGATAACTGCGGCGATGCCATGCCCGCCGCCGCCGCATATGGTTTCAAGTCCGTATTGAACGCCTCTTCGACGCATTTCATGAAGCAGAGTGACCATGCGCATCGTCCCGGTTGCAGCAATCGGATGCCCCAGAGAGATACCGGAGCCATTGACATTGATCTTCCGGTCATAATCTTCTTTGGCAATGCCCATCAATTTCGCATCTGCCAGCATCTGCACGGCAAAGGCCTCTTGGATTTCAATCAGGTCTATATCCTCTATCCTGATATCGAGCTTGGAAAGTGTTTTTGCGACGGCCGCCGGAACCGCCGGGTAGGTCAAAGCCGGATCAGCTCCGGCTTCAGCCCAGGATTTCAATCTGGCAAGAGGTGTGAGTCCCAGTTCCCGGGCGCGCTCCAGGCTCATGAGCACGACCATGGCTGCCCCGTCGTTTTCCGTGGATGAGTTGCCTGCGGTACATACCCCATCAGGATACACAGGCCGCAATTTAGACAATTTTTCTAAGGTCGTGTCTGGTCGGGGCGGTTCATCCACCTCAAGCAGAACCGGATCGCCCTTTTTTTGGGGTATCGCGACGGGAACGATTTCTTGTTTGAATTTTCCGGACTTGATCGCTTCGCAGGCGCGCTGCTGGCTGCGCACAGCCCATTCATCTGCTTCAGCCCTGCTGATATTTTCGGCCTTGGCTGCGGCTTCGGCCCAGGACATCATGGAATTCAACTCCCCGAAGCGCTCAACCGGCTGCGACATGACCCTGGCCCGTTGTATCCTGTCGAAGAACGGGATGCCCCACATGGATAACGCGCCATGTCCACGAGGCATGAAGCCCCATTTTTTATCCAGCTTGCCGCCGAGTCCGGACTTGACGAATTCACCCGGGACATACATTTCGGCGGTGCTCATGCTTTCGACTCCTCCGGCCACAACGATATCTGCGTGGCCGGATTGAATTTTCATGGCCCCGAAGCAAATGGAGTCCAAGCCGGAACAACATCTTCGATCAAGCGTAATTCCAGGTACTTCTATCGGCCAGCCGGCACAGAGAAGGGCCATCCTGGCAATATTGACATACTCTCCGCTTTGATAGGATTGACCGACAATCACTTCATCCACAGACTTCGAGTCGAGCCCGCATCTGTCCAGGGCAGCCTTCATGGCCGCGGCAGCTAAATCGTAGGCAGGGATATCCTTCAGGGCGCCCAGATATTTTCCGATAGGTGTTCGTACGCCGCTGACGATGACAACGTCTTTCATTTGCTTGCTCCTGTCTTTATTTTGAATGAATGCCTTCAGGGTCCAATTCTTCTCGGATAATGCGTATCTCTTCAGCCGTTGGGGGGGGGGTTGCTTGCAAATCATCAGCCACTTTGATTGGCCAGCTTATTTCTGATTTAACTTCTTCTAAATCAATGCCTGGTCGCAACTCGGCTAAATACATTTCGCCACTATCGGCATCAAATTTAAAGATTCCCATATCAGTCACCACCAATTGCGGCCCGGCTCCAGGGATGCCCATTTTTTCGCGTTCCTGCTTGTTGCCCTGCAAATGACCGGGAGAGGTCAGAAAATCCAGCTTTTCAACAAAGGCCCGTTTTTTGAGGCGCAGGATCATAAAAATTTTTTGTGAATGAATGGCGATCTCGCAGGCGCCTCCGCTCCCTGGGAGCCGAACCTTGGGGTGATCATAACTGCCGATCACTGTCGAGTTTAAATTGCCGTATCGATCAATCTGGGCGGCGCCCAAAAAAGCGACCTCGATCCGTCCGGCCTGAAGGTAATTCATAAAAAGGTCAGACTGGGAACAGGTCATGTTTGATCCGCTGATCAAGGTAGGGTCCCCGATGGACAGAGGCAGCCGTTCCGGGTGGGCTCCAAATACGCCTGATTCATAAACCATTTCCAGTTCAGGAGAAACTGTCCGCTGGGCAAGATTACAGGCGATGTTCGGCAGTCCGACTCCGACGAAAACAATCCGTTCTCCAGCTAATGCCCGGGCGGCGCGTGTAATCATAAATTCTGAAGGGGTGTATTCATTCATTGCGTCTTCTCCTTATTTCGATGCAAAACTTCCATAGTTCACAGGTTCGCTGTAGGCTTCCGCAACCGACAAGCGTTTCAGCATTTCAGGTTCTTTGTTTTGCATTTTTTGCATATACTCCGAGCGATTTTGAACCCCGTAGACCCATTCATCCAGCCAGGCTCTGGTGGCTTCTTCATCTCTGGATATTTCCGCCCATTCCAGATAAAATTTATTGTCCCGGTCGTGGTAGCCTTGAACATATGACGGATGCGTGCCAAAGGGTTCGTGAACCACGGCATCAACCATCATGCTGGGCAGAATCGTCCGGTTGGGATCGCTTTGTATGACTTTCTTATCAACGATTTCTTCCACCACTACCACGACTTTTTTGGCGGCCAGGGCGGCTTCTTTTTGGACGCCCAATAAGCCCCAGGCCTGGATATTGCCGTCGACATCCGCGCGTTGGGCATGTATGATGGTCAGATCGGGATTTAAAGGGGGCACGACTGCGATACGTTCACTTATATTATAGGGGTTTTGGATGTATTGAATCTTTGGATTTTGCTTAGGCAAATCATCGCCGAGGTAGCTTTTGATTGGGAAGAACGGCAGCTTGGAAGCCCCTGCCATATACCGGCAAATGGTTCCAAAATGGGAATACTCTTCCAGCTCAAGTGGTTTGGGAATGTCTTTTTCTACCGCCCGGCGGATACAATACAAAGGACCGACACCGGGATTGCCCATATAGCTGAAGATCAATTTTTTGGCGCAGCCGGCCGCAATCATTTGATCAAAAATGACATCAGGCGTCATTCTGCATAATGTCAGATCCTTCTGCTCCTGCCTCAGGATTTCATGGGCAGCAGCGTAACAGATGAAGGCTGTGAACCCTTCTATGGCAATCGTATCTCCATCATGGACAAATTCAGCGATTGCTTCCCGCATACTGATAACCTTATCCACAATCTTTCCTCCTTCATGTTTAGAGTTGCACTCTTTCAAACGATTTGTTCTCCGCCCCGGGGGGGCTCCTTGCCTCCTTCTTCCAAAAAAAACATAGCTGATTCGACTTTCCTGGCGGTTCCCATAACGAGAGGAGCAAGCTCGGTTTCCATTTGCTCCAGACTCATGCTGGTTGTGGATACAGCTATATTCAAGGCGGCCATGGACCGTTTTTGAGAGTCAAGTACCGGGGCTGCGACCGAGCGGAGACCGACACTGAATTCTTCATCGTTCACTGCATATCCTTTGCCCCGAATGGTTTCCAGCTCTTGAAGAAATGCTTCTGCCGTACTGATAGTTTTATGAGTTAAATTTATAAACTCTAAGGAGTCGATGATGGCTTTGATTTCCTGCTCCGGTCGAAAGGCAAGCAGGACTTTGCCCATAGAAGTGCAATGTACAGGAAGAGTCGATCCGATGCGTATATCGTAAGGCAGAATTCTCTTGGTATGGACCCGGCAAATATAGATGATTTCACCACTTTCCATGACGGAAAGGCTCGCGGTTTTTCCTGTTTGTTCTGAAAGCTGCTCCAGATAGTATTGAGCTGTTTGCCGCCATCCCAAACTGCTGACTGCGGCATAACCTAAGCTCAGAACTTTTGGGGTGAGATACCAGCGCTTCTGTTTATCCTTTGCGACATACCCAAGAGAAGACAGGGTGTGACAGCAGCGGGTGATCGTGGCGTTGTTGGTTTCCAGCTGACGGGCTAGATCGGAAACACCAATTGGTTGCGGAGATTGTGCAATGATTTGAAGGACTTTGATTCCTTTTGCCAGAGACTGGAGATAGTATTTAGAGTTTGAGTCAGTCATATGGATTTATCTTAATTGTACGTATAGAGAATATGTTATTCGTTATGCGTACACTATATCAATAAAATATTTTTGTCAAGCAATATTTTCGGAAAAATTTTTTTTAAAATTAAATGTAATTTTAGGGCGTTGAATGGTTTTAACTCTCTTTCTTCCATTCATTGTCAAGCGACAACTATTTCTTCATATATGGATGGTGTAATGGTTTGTCTATAAAACTTAGTCGGATTTTATAAAGAAAAAAATAGAAGTTGGTTAAAGCGACAGGAGCGCGACGCTGGTCCATGAAGACAAGAAACAGGGCGAAGCCCAGAGCGACGTCCAAGGGCCAGATGCAGGTCCCGGGTCAGTTTTTATATGTCTGAAAGGGTCCTTCTCCCTGGCAACGCAAATGATGACGCAGACAGCCGCGGCGATATCCAGCGGATGGCCGCCAGATATCCAGGAGCGGTTTTCAGGATTTCAGTTAGGCCCTGAGCCAGCGGGTGAGGACATTGATCAAAGACCTGTCTTCGAGGATGAGGTGGATGGTGCAGCCCAGGATCACGGTCGTGAGGACATCCGGCTTTGGGAGAGGGTCACCCCGAGAGATATCCCGGACCGGCATATTCAAGCCAAATCGTCTGACCAGGAGGTTGTGTTAAGAGACAATCCAATCCTTTTCCAGGCCGCTGGGCATAAGGCGGTGTAATCCCCCGGGTATAAACTTCGGGCTCGCCGATTATGGAGATATAGAGAAAAGTTGACATGAGATCAGGTCTTTCAGGCTTTTAGCGGTTAGTCTCCGAAGCCTGAGGTCTCGGGTTTGGAGCGGGTCGGAGGTGGTAGGTGCAGCTTATTTACAATATTTTTATTTGAGATAATACATTAAAAAAATTATCTATATTTTTGTCAGTGTTTATCTCCTTCACGAATTGAATAAGTTGTTCGCGGTTTCTTAAAGATAATTTATCTGCGGCAAGATGATGAAATTT
>JAIPDR010000140.1 GCA_021737615.1 Desulfohalobiaceae bacterium
CATGCCCGTTTACGGCAAAGGTGTAGGCCCCGAGAAGAAGGAAATAGGGGCCGTGGAGCAGGTAGTTGAACTCAAAGACCCATTTGGTGGGTGCATTGAAGACGTAGCGCATCACGACTTCATACAGGGTGGCCGCCATGATGACGACCACGGCCCAGCTGACGATTTTGGCGACCCACCTGTTGAGGGTGTCGATGGCCCTCAGGATAAACTGCAGGAAACGCATGGCTCACCACATATCCGGATCGTTTGCCGTTAGGATTGCATTTTGGACGAAAAAAAACAGAACCGGTTGAAAGGCGTGAGCACGAAAGAAGCCTTTCGTGCTCACGGCTTTCGGGCCGGCGCGCAAGGCAGGCTCAGTCCAGGAGCCCCAGGGACTCCATCCAGGTCTTCTGCGACTCGAAAACCTTTTGGGCCTTTTCACTCTTGGCGGCGTATTCCTCCCAGACCCCGACCGCGACTTCACGTATCTTTTTGACTTCCTCGTCAGGGAGATAGATGACCTCGCAGCCTTTTTCCTTAAACTTTTCAAGGGCCTCCATTCCCTTGACCAAGTGCTGCTGGAAGAGTTCGGCCGAGGCCTCCCTGGCGGCGGTTTCGACTATTTTCTGAATATCTTCGGGGAGCTCGTTCCAGGAGTCCATGTTGGCCACATAACAGGTCGCGGTGGTCGGCTGATGGAATCCGGGCAGGATGATATACTTGGCGACTTCATAGAGTCCGGCGTCGTAGTTGGCGGCCAGGCCGCCCCTGTCCGCGAAGTCGATGACCCCTTTCTCCAGGGCGGAATAGACTTCAGCCGTGGGCAGCGGGGTCACGGTCGCGCCGAGTTTCTGCATGACCGGGCCGGAAAGGCCCACGAAACGCCCCTTTTTGCCTTTGAGATCATCCACGGAATGGATGGGAAACTTGGAGTGGATGGGCTCCTGGCCGTAAATGGTCGGGGCGATATAGTAACAATTCAAAGAGGCATAGGAATCCCTGAGCATCTCCACGCCCCCGAGCTGCCAGAACCAGGTCTCGAACTGCCAGGTATCCGTGAATCCCAGGGGCAGGGAGCTGGTAAAGGCCACTTCCGGCATCTTCCCGATATAATAGCCCTCGTACTGTTTCATCATGTCCAGCATTCCGGTCTGCAGGCCGTCCAGCATCTGATTCGTGGGAATCAGGGAACCGGGGGGGAAGATCTTGATCTGCAGGCGGCCGTCGGTCAGCTCGGCCACCCTCTCGGCAAACCGTTTTTCGATCTGGAAGGGCAGGGTCCCTGAATCCCAGAGGACCTGCATCCGCCACTTAAAGGTTTCCTCGGCCGTGACCAGGGACGGCCAGGTCAAAACAAAGGCCAGCGCACACATAAACAATCCAGCAGCCAGGTTTCTTGTTTTCATTGCGATTCTCCTTTGTTAAAATTTAAGACCCTGTATTGTCGTTACCGTAACAACGGCTCCTTCCCGAACTCGAAAAAATGCCCTCATTTCAAAGCAGGACAAAGTTCCCTCAATCACCGCTGCCTCAATTGTTCGAGAAGCTCCTTGGCCCTGTCCATCCGAACCTTATTCTCCGCGACCAGCATCCCGGAAATCTCGTCCACTTCACTGCCGACAGCGCCGGCCATGACCGCGATGTTTTTGGCATGCAGCGACATATGCCCTCTCTGCACCCCTTCTGCGGCCAGGACCCGCAGGGCCGCCAGATTCTGGCCCAAGCCCACTGCCGCGGCAATTTCTCCCAGTTCAAGGGCGGTCTCGACCCCTAGAATCTTGACCACGGTTCTGGCAACCGGGTGCACTGCGGTGGCCCCGCCGATCAGGCCCAGGGCCATGGGGACCTCGAGGCTGCCCTGGAGGTTGCCTTCCCTGTCTTTTTCCCATCTGCTCAGGGGCTTGTACTGCCCGGACCTGGAAGCATAGGTGTGGGCCCCGGATTCGATGGCCCGGAAGTCGTTGCCGGTGGATATGGTCAGGGCGGATATGCCGTTCATGATGCCTTTGTTATGGGTGGCCGCTCTGTAAGGATCGGCATCGGCAAAGGCCCAGGCACTGAGAATGCCGTCGATGACCTCAGGCCCCGGCGGGATGGCCTCCTTGCGGACCAGACAGCGGGCCCTGACCAGGCGGCGGTCGGCCAGGTTGGAAAGAATCCGCAGGAAGACCCGTCCACTGGTCAGCTTCTCTATAAACGGGGCCAGGGCTTCAGCCATGGTATTCACGGCATTGGCTCCCATGGCGTCGCAGGTGTCGACGAAAATGTGCGTGACGACCATCGGCCCCTGTGCGGAATCGAGCACCCGGACCTCGATATCCCGGCAGCCTCCGCCATGCTCCACGAGCAGCGGGTCCTGCTCATTGGCCAGGGCTATGACCTTTTCACGCTGTTCCAGGATCTGCATCTTGGCTGCAAAGGGATCGCTCAGGCCGGTCAGCTGTATCTGACCGATCATCACCGGCCGGGTGCTGGAGGTGAAGAAGCCCCCTCCGGAACGGGCCATCTTGGCGGCATTGGACAGGGCCGCCACGACCGAGGCCTCTTCCACGGCCAGCGGAACGAGCACCTCTTTGCTGTTGACCATCATGTTGGTCACGATACCCAGGGGCAGCTCGAAGGTCCCGATGACATTTTCGATCATCCTGTCGGCCGTGGAAATGTCCAGAGCTCCGCTTTTGCCGAACAGGGCGGCCTCATCGTCGCTCAGGCCGGAGAATTCCTGTACTTTTTTCAGCCGCTCCCGGATACTTAGCTTATGAAATCCGGATATTCTTGTCGTTTTCTGCATTTCAGGCCTCTTTTTGCTGCTGTTGTGAGATCTTGCCGAACCGTATCGCGGATTGTCCGGGTTTGCCTGTTCAGCCGGTTTACTGGGGAGAATAGATGACCACCAGGACCTTGGCCTCTTTGTCGCCCGCACACTGCCCCCGGTGGAGGACCTCGGAGTCGAAGTACACACAGTCGCCGGCTTCCATGATGTGCTTCTCGTCATCAAACCAGAATTCCATGGTTCCTTCCAGAACAAGCATCAGTTCCTGACCTTCATGGCTGAATATGGTTTGGTCGTCGGCATGGGGGGTCAGGGTAATGATGAAAGGGTTCATCACCTTGTCGTGCTTTTTATAGGCTATGGCCTCATAATGATAGCCAAAGCCGGAGTCATTGCGGACAACAAGCCTGCGTTGGTCTTTGGGGACAACGGAACATCGCACTTTACGGCGCCGTGTTTCGAAAAAATCCGCGACCTCGGCGTTGAGGGCATGGGCGATCCTGCTGAGCGTGGCGATGGGAGGGATCTGGAGCCCCCGTTCGATCTTGGAAAGATAGCCCTTGCTGAATCCGGTGGTCAGGGCCAGCTTATCCAGGGTCACATTGGATTTTCTTCGCAGGTAACGAATTTTCTTTCCTATCTTGTCTTCCATGAAAACGCGGGCCTCTCCCGGCAAAAGAAAAATGTTCGAGCGGCCGACTTGTCCTCTCCATTTCAATCATGATACTTTTTGGAAACTTTTGTATATTAATATGAAACTTTTGTCAACAACAATTTCTGAATTTTTTACGACATACAGGTCTTGATTGACTTTAATAAACTAGAATAATGAGATTTTTTTAGTAAAGGCCGGGCAGGGCGGGTCGAAGGAAAAAAGGGGCCGCCATCGCAGCTATCTGAATCTGTTCAAAACCGAATTTCTCGAAGATGGAGAGGACCGTAATCGGCGAAGCCGCATAGGAAATGGCCCGTAACTTTTGATAGCCCGTGAAAAGCTCGTCAAAGAGCTTTGGCTTGTTGATGTAGAGGGGCTTCAGTTTCAGTTCGCTGCTCGAAAACAGCGAGAGTTGTCTGGCCTTGGATCCTGCCACGGTCCACCTCCAAGCAAAGTTCAGGCCCGGCAGGAAGTTTGACCGAGCCTGAATTGCGGTTGTTACAGCCTGGGCCTGCTTTGCAGTAAGCAAAAAAGTACTCGAACCATCTTGACTCCGCTGATTACGGATTTCTAATCGTGTTAGCAGGAAGTAAATCTCCGGTCAAATCAGGATCCGAAGGATGATTGCCGGAACATCCTGTTTTACATTGTCCGCTACGCATGATAGACAGGGGGTATGGTCTTAGGAACTGTCACAGAATAACCATAGTCTAAAAGATTTTGTCCACGGATTTGCACGAATAAGCACGAATGAAGAATAGAATATGTACTCTGCTAATCGCAGAGAACATGAATTCATCGCCTTCGGCAAAAGACCATTTGTTTCATGGTCTTAACCTTGGTTAAGCATCACTATCCTTGGGCGATAAGCACAAGGATAAATTTGTGAAGATTAGTGTAGATTCGTGGATAAAAAATCTGGCTATCCAAGCCCCTGGTGAGAATTTGACGTTTATTTTATAACGAACCCTTAGCAAAGGAGATGCTTCAGCATGATTCAAGTCATTGCCTTTATCCGGGTCAAAGAGTCGAAGCTTTCTGAATTTCTGGAAATATTCAAGGCCAATGTCCCGGCCGTCCGGGAGGAGCCCGGCTGCCTGGAATACTTCCCGGCTGTGGACGTGGACACCGGTTCTCCGGTACAGGTCCAGGACAAGAACATGGTCATAGTCATTGAAAAGTGGCAGAGCACCCAGGCCCTGGAAGACCACCTCCAATCGCCTCACATGCTGCGCTACAGGGAAAAGACCAAAGACCTGGTCCAGGACCTCTTTATCCGGGTCCTTCAGGAGGCGTAAAAGCAGCCGTTTTCGGAAACAGGCTCGAAAAGGGTCTTTGCTTGGGGTCCGAGGTCTTCTTTCAAACCGATCATCAGCACCCCGGATTGATTCAGGGCCTGCCGGATCCTGCGGCTGGCGCCAAGCAGGCGGTTTGCTTTGAAGTAGGTGAAAAACAGGTAGCGGCAGAGGATGAGATCCTGGTCTGCGGGCAGGGGATCCTTCAAAAGATCCTGCTGCCTGAAGCTGACCCTTTCTTTGATGCTTTGGTCCAGCCGGTAGGTGTCCTTGTCCCGGGAAAACCACCTGGCTTTGATTTCTTCGGAGACCTCCCGCAGGGTCCCGGGCCGATAGACGGCCTGCCGGGCCCGGGCCAGGCCGGCCGGGTCCATCTCCAGCCCGGTGATGTTCAGGCTGTGCTCCGGGAATCGCGGCTGCAGGTATTCGGCCCAGACCAGGGCCAGGGAGTAGGGCTCTTCCCCGCCGCAGGAGCCGAGGCTCAAGGCCTGCAGGGTCTTTGTCGTTTTCCGGGCCATGATCCGGGGAAGGATGTCTTTGGCCAGCTCCTGCCAGCAGTCCCGGTCGCGAAAGAAACGGGTGACAGTCACCCGGAGCAGGTTGGGCAGTTCCCCGGCTTCCCGGGGATGGCTCTGCAGATAGTCAAGGTAATCCGCGTATCCTGTGAGCCCGAGGGCGGCGATCCGCTCCAGGACCCGTCTGCGGCTGGCCCGCCTGTACTTTCTCCAGTCAAGATCCTGTTCGGGACAGGCCCTTTTCAGAAATTCGTCAAAATGCAAGGTAGTCATATACTGTCCAATCTGGGGAATCGATGTTTCAGATTTGATCGCGATTGCGAGTTAAGCTTTTATTGAAGGCAAAATAAAAGTGCAATTTATGCCGGCTTCTGGTATAGTATAGCCATTATATGGCTCTAATCAATGCCGGAGGAATTTGAGATCATTCCGGTTCAGCCCCTGTCGCTGAAGGGTTGGGGCAGCTCGACTCGACAAAGACTGAAGAGGTTGAACCGCAAAGCCGGGCTGAGGCCGCCGCAAATTCAAGGCGCAATGCCTGTCAATTCTGATATAAGGACTAGGCCATGATGAACAGCGCGCGAGACATCACGGGACAGGACGATGCCCAGGCCGGGGATGTGCGGGATCTGCTGCAAAAGATCCTGGCCCGGCTGCCGCATTCTTTTTCACTGGAGCTTTTCGTCCGGGAGGGCGAGGTTGAATCCTTCGCGGAATCGACCTGGGAGTTTCTGAGACTGGTCAACGAGGCCGCCCCCCGGATCCGGATCGAGCGGCTGGACCTCTCCGGGCAGAGGGCCGGGGAACTGGGCATCACCCGGTCCCCGACCCTGGTCTTCGATACCGAAGTGGCCTCCATCCGCTGGCTGGGGGCGCCTCTGGGCGAGGAGGCCCGGGCCTTTGTTCAGGCCCTGCTCATGTTCGGCTACAGGGATTCAGGCCTCAAGGAGGATTCCAGGCCGATCCTGGAGCGGCTTGAAAAGAGCAGGCAGCTGATGATATTTGTCAGCCCGACCTGCCCCTATTGTCCCCAGCAGGCCGTGAACGGGATCAGGGCGGCCCTGGCCAGGCCGGACCTGGTCTCTCTGGAGATTATCGACATCCAGGCCTTTCCCGATTTGGCCGAGGAATATAAGGCCTTCAGCGTTCCCATGAGCTTCGCCAACAGAGTCTTGATCGCCCAGGGAGCCCAGCCCGAAGAGCTGTTTCTGACCTCCGTTTTGAACATGGAACAGGCCGCCTACTTCATTCCGGAAACCCGGTCCGAACGGATGGAGACGGACGTGGTCATCATCGGCGGCGGCCCCGCCGGCTTGACGGCCGGAATCTACGCCTCCAGAAGTGGTTTGAAGACGGTGGTCGTGGAGAAAGGCCAGCTCGGGGGACAGGTGGCCACGACCCCGGTTGTGGAGAACTACCCGGGCCTGACCCAGATCGGGGGCAAAAGTCTGGTGGACATTATGGTCAGCCACGCCCTGGAGTATGTCCGGATCCTCCCTGACGAAGAGGTCCTGGACATCGCCAGGGGCGAGCCGATAACGGTGACCACGAACAGGCGGACCTTGACGGCCAGGGCGGTCATTCTGGCCACCGGGGCCAGATACAGGCAATTGAACATACCGGGTGAAGCCCGCCTGGCCGGGCGGGGGGTCAGCTATTGCTCCACCTGTGACGGGCCGTTGTTCAAGGGAAGAAGTGTGCTCATGGTCGGAGGTGGGGACAGTGCGGTGACCGAGGCCCTGCACCTGCATCAGATCGGGGTGCAGGTGACCCTGGTCCACCGGCGGGCGGAGCTTCGCGCCCAGAAGCACCTGGTCGGATCCCTGCAGGAGCAGGATATTCCCGTCCTCTATGAGACCGTACTGGAAGAGATCAAAGGCGAGGACCGGGTCAGGGAGGCGGTTGTCAGGGACAAGGCTGGCGGCCGGACCCGAAGCCTGCCCTGTGACGGGGTCTTTATCGCCATCGGCTACGAACCGGCGGTCGATCTGGCCAGGAAGATCGGGCTGGAGCTGACGCCTGACGGATTCATCAAGAGAGATGCCAGGCACCGGACTAATTTGCCCGGCATCTACAGCGCGGGCGACGTGGAAGGCGGCTACAAGCAGATCGTGACCGCAGCCGGGCAGGGAGCCGAGGCGGCCATATCCGTCTTCGAGGACCTGGTCAGTCCTTACTGGAGCAACCAGACAAAGCAGACAGCGCCCCAGGTCTCTTAGGGCTCGTTATAAAATAAACGCGTCAAATTCTCACCAAGGGCTTGGATAGAAGATTTTTTACCCACCCTGTTGCAATATTCCCCGGCCTCAACTGCCTTGATTTCGAATCCAGGGCACCAGGCCGGGCCAGGCAGGCCCTCACTCTGCCTCGCGCAGCATCTCCAGGCTGACCAGGAGGCGGACTTCGTCTCCGACCACGCCCAGTTTGGAAAATTTTCCAGTGCCCACTCCGTACTCCAGGCGGTCGATGCTGAAAGCGCCTTCGAAGCCGGCCACGCGGACGCCTTCCTGCAGGGGGCTCTCGGTGGTCCCGAAAAAGGTGAAGGGCACGCTGATGGTCCGGCTGACGTCCTTGACCTTCAGAGTGCCGGTGACTTCATACTTCTGATCCTGAAGATGGCTGATGTTCGAGCTCTGGAAGCTGATTTCAGGATATTCGCTGACGTGGAAGAACTCATCCGAGCGCAGGTGGTTGTCGCGGTTGCGGTTGTTGGTGTCGATGCTGGCGGCCTTGACGCTAAAGGACATGGAGCTTGCGGCCAGATCCTCCGGATCGAAGCGAAAGGTTCCGGATAAATCCTGGAACTCCCCCCTGACCGTGGAGAAGATATGCCTGATGTCGAAGTAGACGCTGGAGTGGGGCGGGTCGATCCGCCATTCAGGGGCCTTGGCCCAGAGGGTGGCCGGCAGGAAAAAGCAGACAAAAAGGAAAATTATGATGCGGCCTTGCATGGTATGCCTCCCTTTTTATACTTACGGTCGTCATAAATTGAGGTTTTCATTATAAATATTCAATAGTTATATATCAGGCCTGCCAGAGGCAGGGCTGATATCAGAGGGCGAAGCGCTCCTGGTGTATATGTCGTCTGGAAAAACCCAACCTGACAAGAATTTTCCGCATGTCCTTCATCATTCCGGGCGGGCCGCAGACAAAACAGCGGGCCTCTCTGGAGCAGGGCTCAAGCAGCTGTTCCAGGAGCCGGCGGTCCAACTTCCTCCCTCCGGGCTCCCTGGTGAAGGTCCTTTCCAGGCGAAGGGCGGGCAGGGTTTGCTCCAGGCGGTCCATTTCCCGACCGAGGATCATCACGGACCTGGTCCTGTTACTCCAGATCAGGGTCGTGGCCCGCTTTTCCCGGGTTGTCTCCATGTGCCTGAGCATGCTCAGAAACGGGGTCACGCCCACCCCTCCGGCGATGAAGACGAATTCGGCCGCATCCGGATAACAGAGATAGGAAAAAAGACCGTAGGGTCCGTCGATGCAGGCGGTCTCTCCGGGGGTCAGCTTGGGGATCCGGCTGGTCCAGTCTCCCACGGCCCGGATGATGAACTCCAGACGCTGCTTATCTGCCGGGTTGGAGGCCAGGGTAAAGGGATGCTCCTCCCTGGAGATGCCCCTGGAGCGGAACCTGACGAAGCCGAACTGACCCGGGGCGTAGGCCAGGTCCCTGCCCGGTGTCGACTCGAGGCCCACGGTGGTGGTCCTGTCCGCGGCCGGGTCCACCCGGTCCACATTGTACGCTTGACTGCGGATGCGAAGGGGGCGGAGCCTGATCCAGATCCAGACCAGGGCGCTGGCAGCCAGAGCACTGAGCAGGAAGCTCCTGGGGAATCCCTTGGCAAAGCTCTCGCTGACGTTCAAGGCATGCAGGCCCATGAAAACGATCAAGAGAGGGGTACCCAGGCGGTGGGCCAGCCACCACTTTTCAAAACAAAGCCCCAGGCTTTTGGAAAACAGGGCTAGAAGAGCGGTCGACCAGATGCCAAGCAAGAGGACGACACCGAGGTATTCAGGCCAGTGCTCCAGCCGGAAGGGCACGGTCCAGCCGCTTTCAGGCAGAAAGACCAGCAAAGGGTGCAGCCCGGCCGTGACCAGGAGGGTCAGTCCCAGGCCGCGGTGGGTCTTCAAGAGCTTGTCCAGCCCGAAGACCCTGTCCAGGACCTTGATCCTGGAGGCCAGCAGGAGCTGGACCATGAGCAGAAGCCCGCTCAAAATGCCCAGGGTCTTGCCGCTGCGCAGGGAAACTCTGTCCCAGCCGAACTTGTAGAGCATAGACGAGGACTGGTGGCTCACCGGGATGCTGACGGCCAGGGAGACGAGCAGGCAGAATCCTAGCATGAAAAGCAGGGCCCACAGCCGTCTTTTTGCCGGATGCAGGGGGTCTTTCTGCATTGCGTCCCGGGCCTTTTATCAGTCGGTGCCCCGGCTGCTCAGTCCCAGCCCGGCCCGTTTCTTCTCGATGTGTCTGCTGATCAGCCCGGCCGCCTTATCCGGGTCCGGTTCCACGGCAAAGGCCGCGCCCAGGACCTCCTCCAGCCCTTCGGTCAGAAGCCCGACCGTGTTCATGCTCCCGGTTATCGGGGGCATGGGGCCGAGGACGGTGAAGATCCCAGAGGCCACCACGTAGACCCCGATGGAGACGGCTTTCTCCGAATACCATTCCGGGGCCGCCCCGGCCAGGGGCAGGCTGCTGATATCCGTGCCCAGGGCATCGGCCAGGGCCGAAGCCAGAACCAGGATGCGCACGTTGTCCACGCAGCTGCCCATGTGCAGCACCGGCGGCATCCCCAGTGCGGAGCAGACTTCCCGGAGCCCTTCCCCGGCATGTTCGAGGGCCTCCGCGGTCTTGAGGCCGGCCTTGGCAGTGGCCACCGCGGCGCAGCCGGTGTCCACCACCAGGATGTCCTGTTTAATGAGCTCCTTGACCAGAGTCACATGGCCGTGGTCGTGTTTGATCTTGGGGTTGTTGCAGCCCACCACGCCCACGGCTCCCCGGATCTTGCCGTCCTTGAGGGCCTGAATCAGGGGTTCGGGTGTTCCGCCCAGGGCCTTGAGGATGGTCTCCACTGAAAAGCCGCCCAGGGCCGGGACCGGTTCGACCGGGATAGAGGTCCGGCCCCGATTGGAGTAGTTCTCTACGGCTTCCCGGACCAGTTTGCGGGCCAGGTCCAGGGAGTTGTCCGGATGGAACTCATGGTGCTCCATCCCGGGAAAGCGGGCCTTGTCGCTGGTGCTGATCATCTTGGTGTGATAGCAGCTGCCGATGCTTCCCAGCGAGGGCATGATGCATTGATAGTCCGCGAAGA
>JAIPDR010000141.1 GCA_021737615.1 Desulfohalobiaceae bacterium
AAGTGATTTTAAAAAGAATTTTTAACTTGAACCCAGTCGCGCCCCCGGCCCCGGGGGCCGGAGGTGCAACTGGATATTAGATGACCTTCCTGAGGAAACTTTTGGTCCTTTCATGCTGCGGATTGGTGAACATTTCCTCGGGTGCGTTCTCTTCGATGATCAGGCCTTCATCCATCAAGATGACCCGGTCGGCCACCTCCCGGGCAAAACCCATTTCATGGGTGACCACGACCATGGTCATCCCTTCCCGGCCGAGCTGCTTCATCACTTCCAGGACTTCTCCGACCAGTTCCGGGTCCAGGGCGCTGGTGGGCTCGTCAAAGAGCATGACCTTGGGGCGCAGGGCCAGGGATCTGGCGATGGCCACCCGCTGTTTCTGCCCGCCGCTCAAGTGATCGGGGTAGACATCGGCCTTGTCCGAGAGGCCGACTTTGGCCAGGATGTCCCGGCCCAGCTTCCCGGCCTCGGTCTTGGACATCTTCCTGACCTTGATGGGGCCCAGGGTGACATTGCCCAGAGCCGTCATGTGGGGAAAGAGATTGAACTGTTGAAAGACCATGCCCGCTTCGGTCCTGATGAAATTGATGTTCGTCTTCTTGTCTTTTACGTCGTGCCCGTCCACGATGACCGTGCCGGAGGTAATGTCTTCCAGAAGGTTGATGCATCTGAGCAGGGTGCTCTTACCAGAGCCGCTCGGGCCCATGATCACGGTGACTTCACCCTGGGCGATTTCCAGGTCTATGCCCTTGAGGACTTCCAGGGTCCCGAAGCTCTTGTATAAGTTTTTTATCTGTATCATATATTGATATCCATTTTTTTCTCTATATAGTTCAAGACCCTGGAAAGGGACAGAGTCATGATCAGGTACATGATGGCCACGGTCAGCCAGACCTCAAAGGCCCGGAAATTCGAAGCAATGATTTCCTGTCCGGTCCGGGTCAGCTCGCCCACGCCGACGACCACCAACAGGGAGGTGTCTTTGAGGCTGATGATGAACTGATTGCCGAGGGGAGGGATCATCCGCCTGAAGGCCTGGGGCCAGATGACGTAGTACATGGTCTGGAAGTGGGTCAGGCCGATGGAGCGGCCGGCCTCGGTCTGGCCCCGCTCGATGGATTGAAAGGCGCCGCGCACTATCTCGGCGATGTAGGCGCCTGAGTTGACGGCTATGGCGGCAATTCCGGCAATCATGGGCGGGATGCGCATCCCTAAGGCCATGGGCAGGCCGAAGTAGATGAACATGACCTGGACCATGATCGGGGTGCCGCGGATGCTCTCGATGTAGACCCCGGCGATCTTTCGCAGAAGAACGTTCCGGGAAATTTTCAGCAGACCGGAGGTGGCGCCCAGAACGAAACCGATGAGCAAACCGAAAATGGTGATGAGGATCGTCAGCTTGACCCCGGTCAGCAGCATGGGAACAGATTCCCACATGACACTGTATTTGAAATCAAAACCCATATCCATAACAAAATCCTAATATCCGGTTTGGGCCTCCTGACCCCCGGTCAGGAGGCCCAAACCGGATAGTATGAAAACTGAATGTTAAGAACCATAAGGCTGCGAAGCCAAAAAACTTGCTGAGCTCACAGCATACATTTTCTTGTTTTTCACAGCAGGCACAAAGGAATAAGGCACTGGTATGGTTTTATTGAAAGCAGATACAAACCGCAAATTATGCCAACTTCTGGTATAAACGAGAGTATGATGGCCCGTTGATCACACCCCGGTTGAACGGAAGACCCGGTTCATTGGCAGAGTATGAACCGGGCAAGGATTCAACCGGGCGGGCGGATTGACACTGAATAGAGAGAACAAAATAAAGCAGGATGGACACATACCCATCCTGCTTCTGCTTTCAAAACGTCATTGGGTCGGGATCAGATTATTTGGGTTCCGTGCCGAACCATTTTTTGTACAGCTCGGCATAGCGTCCGTCCTCCATCATCTTCAGCAGGGTGATGTTCACCTTTTCGCGCAGTTCGCTGCCCTGGGGAAAGGCGATTCCGTAGGGCTGCCCCTGATACAGGGGCCCCACGACCTTGACTTTGCCTTTACCCTGGTTCTGGGCATAGTACATAAGGGGAGGGGAATCGAAAAACACGGCGTCAGCTCCGCCGGTCAAAAGCTCCATGAACAGGTTGTCGGTATTGGGCAGGAGTTTGACGTCCTCGGTCTCCACTGACTTTAAAAAATCAACGCTGGTGGTGGCTGTCTTGGTGACCACGACCTTGTCCTTGAGATCGTCAATGGTTTTGATGTCCTCGTTGTCCGCCCGGACCAGGAGTACCAGACCCGAGTCATAGTAAGGATGTGAAAAATCGACCACTTCTTCCCGGGCTGATTTGATGGTGATCCCGGCAATGGCCGCATCGATGCTCTTGGACTGCAGGGCCGGAATGATGCCGTTGAAGTCCATGGTCTGCCATTTGTAGTCCAGACCAAGGTCTTCGGCGATCGCATCGAAGAGCTGGACGTCAAAGCCGGTGAATTCGCCCTTTTCGTTTTTGAATTCAAAGGGTCTGAAGTTGGCGTCGACCCCGACGATGAGTTGCTTGGCCTGGACCGTGCCCAGGGAAACGGCGGCAAACAGGATCGCGAACAAGAGAGTTTTGATGCATTTGGACATGGTTTATCCTCCTTGTGGTGTGGGGTTTGTCACATAAAGCATGACAATCGCAAACATTATGTTACACAATATAAAGTTACCTCCTTTGGTATGTCAAGATAATTTTTAAAAGACCCGTATCCCGGCATAGGCCACGACCTGCTGCCGGTCGCCGGTAACATCCCCGGAGTTGGCGTACTCGACCAGTTCGGCCCGGGAGGCTCCGAGTTCCAGAGCCAGGGACAGCCCCAGGGTCATGGGCAGCACACCGCACATGGAGATACCCTCTTGCTGCACGGTTCGATGGAGCTTCATCGGGTCGATCTCCAGAATGGCCTGGATGGCTTTTTCGTCCTTGAGCCTGGCCTCCCGGTCGGAGACGAAGTGGCTCATGTCCGAACTGACGATGATCGAGACCGGTTCGGATCTGGCCCTCAGCACCCGGCCCATTTTTTTCCCGACGGCAGTCAAGAGGACAGGGTCAAAAGCGGCCACACAGACCGGCACTATCTTGGCCTTTGGGTTCTTGACCCAGAGAAAGGGCAGGATCACTTCCAGGGAATGTTCCTGCGTGTGAGCCGCGGTATCCCGGCTGAGGTCAGGATGGGCCTCGAGCAGGGCCCCGGCCAGGTCCTCGTCGATTTTCATCATGGCCCCGGGGATTTCCCAGCTTCCCTCGGCCCAGACGGCCAGGGCAGCCCCCAGGCCCGTGTGGTTGGGGCCCAGGAGCAGGACCGTGTCCGAGAGTACGGTGTCGGCCAGGGTCCGGCCGGCCACACGGCCGGAGAAGACATACCCGGCATGGGGGAGCATGCTCAGGATGGGGGTCTTGCTTGGGCCCTGTCCCTCGGCCAGATGCTGCCTGACTTCAGCCTGCCATTCTTTTTTGGAGCCGGGATAAAAACGCCCGGCTACGGCCGGTTTTCTGATCATAATTCCTCCCGGATCCGAAATCGCCAAAAATCCAGAATCGTCAAAGCCCGATTCTGGATATAAACGATTTCATGATTCAGATTCTATATTTGACAACAGACTGCCCTTTGAATTTTCAAGCCTAAGGTATCAGCTATGCCGGAAGTCGGCATTTTAAAATAGATACTTACAGGAGATATAAATTGCAAAGATGCCGTGAAGGAAAGCATCGACTAAAAGGATTTTCGTATAAATGAGAACCTCAATTTATACCGACCGTAAGTATCTATAGCCTATTTCAGTTTCCCATTCCCTGTCAAACCCCGGGAAAATATTTTGACAATCCGGAAAATCCTGGCGTAAACATGAGGCGGCGGCAAGAAGTAGAAAAGCGGGTTTCATGTCATCCGCTTCCAGCCTCCAGCCTCCAGGCCCAGGGTCTGGAGGCTGGAAGCGGATATTGGAAAAGGGGATATTGCTATGTCTGATGTCGTGCAGCACGCACCGCGCTTCTCCCTGAAGGAGGCCGAACAGATCGCCCGGGAGCGCTTCAATATTCGGGCTTTTGCCGAAAAACTGCCCAGTGAGCGGGATCAAAATTTTCTGCTGGCCGCAGAGGACGGCTCCAGGTATGTCCTCAAGATCGCCAATGCACGGGAGACCTATCAGGTCCTGGATTTTCAGAACAAGGCCATGAGCCACATCCTGAAGCGCAAAGCGATGTTCACCAGGGAACCGGACCCCTGCCCCCGGGTCCTGAGCGACGTCGAGGGAGAAACCATCGGCAGGGTGGTCGATGCAGGGGGCCGGCGGCATTACCTTCGGCTCCTGTCCTATCTCGAGGGGAAACCCCTGGCTCTGGCCAGACCGCATGACGGTTCGCTGTTCGATGATATGGGAAGATTTTTCGCGGAACTGGACCTGGCCCTGGAAGACTTCGAGCACCCCGGTGTCCACCGTGAGTTCCACTGGGACCTGCAGCACTGCGCCCCTCTTGTGGCCGGACTTCTGCCGAAGATTGCGGACCGGGAAAAGAGATCTCTGGTCGAGGCCTTCCTCAGGAGGTACACGGACAGGGTCCTGCCCAGGGTCTCGGAACTGCGCAAAAACGTGATCCACTCCGACGGCAATGACTACAACCTCCTGGTCGAGACCGCCGGTTTGAGCGGCAACAGGGTTTCCGGAATCATTGATTTCGGGGACATGGTCTACTCGCAGCGGATCAATGAGCTGGCCATCGTCCTGGCCTATGCCCTCCTGGACAAGAGAGACCCCTTGACCGCGGCCGGGCCCCTGGTGGCCGGGTACTACCGCAACAACCCCCTGACCGAGACCGAACTGAGCCTGCTCTTCGAACTGATCTGCATGCGTCTCTGCCTCAGCGTCTGCCACGCGGCCGGTCAAAGCAGTCTGGAGCCGGACAACGACTACCTGCTGATCTCGGAGCAACCGGCCTGGGAACTGCTTGCGAAAATGGCGGCCATTGCCCCGGGTTTGCCGGAATACGTCTTCCGCAGCCACTGCGGCCTGCCCGCGCCGCCTAATTTTCAAAGGGTCAACGACTGGATCCGGGGACGCAAGGGGCACTTCGCCCCGGTGGTCGACCCGGACCTTACTTCCGGCAAGTGTCCGGTCCTGGATTTAAGCGTGAGCAGTCCTTCCTTTGAACCGGGGCCCAAGGCCTTTGATCTGTCCTCCCTGTCCAAGATGATCGACGACCTCCTGGAGTCGGCCGAGGAAAAGGCCTGCATCGGCCGGGCCGATGAGGTCAGGCTGTTCTACACGGACAAACGCTTTGCCCTGGACACGGACGAGATGCCGGAAAACCGGACGGTCCATCTGGGGATCGATGTCTTCATGCCCGCGGGCTCCAGGGTCTATGCCCCCCTGGAGGGAAAGGTGGTCAGCGCGGTGGACAACGCCGGGCATCTGGACTACGGGCCGACTATCATCCTGGAGCATGCCACCGACCAGGGCGACGTCTTTTATACCCTTTTCGGCCATTTGAGCCGGGAGTCCCTGACCGGCCTGAAGAAGGGCAGGGCGGTCGACAAAGGGGAGCGCATCGCCTGGATGGGAGAACAGGAGGTCAACGGCGGCTGGCCTCCCCATCTGCATTTTCAGGTCATGCATGATTTGCTGGGACTGGTCGGAGATTTTCCCGGTGTGGCCAGGCCAAGTCAAAGAGAGGTCTGGTCGGCGATAGTTCCCGATCCCTCGCCTGTACTCGGACTCCCCAGGCCGGCGACTCCGGAGCCGGAAAGAAGCCCCGCGCAACTCGCGGCCAGGCGCAGGCAAATCCTGGGGCGGAACCTGAGCCTGGCTTACGCACGTCCCTTGAAAATCGTGCGGGGCATCGAGCAGTATCTTTTTGATGAACAGGGACGCAGGTTTCTGGACGGGGTGAACAATGTCTGTCACGTGGGGCACTGTCATCCCAAGGTGGTCGAGGCCGGCCGGAAACAGATGGGCATCCTGAACACCAATACCAGGTACCTTCACGAGACCATCCTGGAGTACGCCCAGAACCTGCTGCATCTCTTTCCGGATCCTCTGAGCGTCTGTTTCTTCGTCTGCAGCGGCAGCGAGGCCAACGAGCTGGCCCTGCGCCTGGCCAGGACCTTCACCGGCCGGGATGAACTGATCATCGTCGACGGGGCCTATCACGGCAATACCCAGGGCCTGATCGACATCAGCCCCTACAAGCACGACGGACCCGGGGGAAGGGGAAGGCCGGACCGGGTGCAAAAAACCCTGATCCCGGACGGCTATCGCGGCCGGTACAAAGGCTTCGAAGCGGAGACGGGCCGGGCCTATGCCGGCTCGGTCAGCAGGGCAGTGGAAGCGATCAAGGACAGGGGCCGGCTGCCTGCGGCCTTCATGGTGGAGAGCATGCTCGGCTGCGGCGGGCAGATCGTTCTGCCCGAGGGCTATCTCCGGGCGGCCTTTGAACCGGTCCGGGCCGCGGGCGGGGTCTGTATCGTGGACGAGGTCCAGGTGGGCTTCGGCCGTGTGGGAAGCCATTTCTGGGCCTTTGAGACCCAGGAGGTGGTCCCGGACATCGTCACTCTGGGCAAGCCCATGGGCAACGGCCATCCCCTGGCCGCGGTGGTGACCACCCCGGCCATAGCCGAGAGCTTTGCCAACGGCATGGAATACTTCAATACCTTCGGCGGCAACCCGGTCTCCTGCGCCGTCGGCCAGGCGGTTCTGGACGTCGTTTTCGAGGAGGGGCTCCAGGAAAGGGCCGGGGAGACAGGGGCCTACCTCATGTCCGGGCTGCAGGGGCTTGCCGAGGAGCATTCGATCATCGGACATGTCCGGGGCCTGGGTTTGTTTTTGGGGGTGGAGCTGGTCAAGGACAGGCAGACCCTGGAGCCGGCCGCCCTGGAGGCGGACTATATCGTCAACCGTCTTCGTGAACACGGCATTCTGATCAGCACCGACGGACCCCTGGACAATGTCTTGAAGATGAAGCCGCCCCTGGTCTTTGAGCGGGACGATGCCGACTATCTGCTTGGCTGCCTGGACAAGGTCCTTCGAGAAGATGCCTTGAAGACCTGAGAGGGCAGGTTCCAGATGTCAGATTTGCCTCTGGCAAATCTGACATATAATTAATTAATTTATATAAGAATATTTAGCCAGGCTATTATGTAATTGGGTTGAAGTCCATAATTGCCAGTTTGATCAATGAAGAAACTCCAGTTTTGAGCATTCTGTGATGGAGTTTCATACGAGGGAAGTCATATGAACAATGAATTAAACGGCTGGTGCGGAAAAATCTTAAGCGTCGACCTGTCAGAGGGGCGGCTGTCCGAGCTTCAGACCATGGCCTATGCCCGGGATTACCTGGGCGGGCGGGGCATCGCCACCCGCTTGTACTGGGAGACGGTAGCCGCCGGGGTGGGGGCCTTTGACCCGGAGAACCGGCTGATCTTCATGACCGGTCCCCTGGAGGCCACCGGGGCCCAGGGCGCCTCGCGCTTCGTGGTCGCGGGCAAGTCCCCCATGCTCCTGCCCGAGGGCTTCTGCATCGGCAATCTGGGCGGTCATTTCGGACCAAGCCTTAAACGGGCCGGGTTTGACGGCCTGGTCGTCAGCGGTGCCTCGGAAAAGCCGGTCTACCTGCTGATCCGAGACGGTAAGGCCGAGATACGCGATGCGGCCCGGCTCTGGGGCCAGGGGGTGTATACGGTTGCCGAACGCCTGCGGGCGGAGCACGGCCACAGGGTCCGCTACCTCAGCACCGGCCCGGCCGGGGAGAACAGATGCCGGACGGCCAACCTGATGACCGACAACGAGGGCAGCGCCACCGGAGGTTTCGGCGCGGTCATGGGGGCCAAGAAGCTCAAGGCCATGGCCGTGCTCGGCTCGGGCAAGCCGGGGGTTGCGCATCCGGAGAAGCTGCAGGCCCTGAACAGGGAAGCCGTGCATCTCAGCCGGCGGAGTCCCCTGGCTCTGCCCTTTCCTCCGGAGCAGGTCAGCCGCACAGGAAAGGCCTCCTGCCGGCAGTGCGGCCTGGACTGCCTGCTGCGCCACAGGCTCAAGACCGCTTCCGGGAAGTCCGTGGTTCGAAAGTGCCAGGCCATGTCCGTCTACTTGCCCTGGGTCATGGGCCGCTCCGGCGAATCCATGGAAACCGCGGTGGAAGCGACCGGCATCTGCAATGACTACAGCATCTGCACCATGGAGATGTTCAATATCCTCCAATGGCTGGATACCTGCCGGCGGGCCGGGTCCGGGATCATCAAGCAGACCGGTCTGGATATGTCCAGGCTGGGCAGCCTGCCCTTTTTCGAGAAACTGAGCCGCATGATCGCCTGGCGGGAGGGCTTCGGGGATCTGCTGGCCGAAGGCCTGCTGCGCCTGGGACAGACTCTGGGCGGGGAGGCCGGCCGCTATTTCGGCGACGAGGTCTCAGGGGTCGGCGACGGAGCCACCTACAGCGCCAGGGAGTATCCCATGAACGGGCTGCTCTACGCCTTTGAACCCAGGCAGCCCATCGCCATGCTCCACGAGGTCAGCCGCCTGGTCGGCCTCTGGGTCATGCACCAGGGCAACCCGGAGACCTCCCCGGTCAACTCCGAGGTCTTTCGGGCCGCGGCCTTGAGGTTCTGGGGCCATCCCTCGGCCTGGGACATGACCAGGCCCGAGGGCAAGGCCCAGGCCGCGGTCAGGGCCATGGACCGTACCCTGGTCAAGGACAGTCTCGTTCTGTGCGACAGCGCCTGGCCGGTGATGGTCAGCTGGAACACTGCGGATCATGTGGGGGACCCGACCCTGGAAAGCCGTATTTTTTCTGCAGTGACCGGGGTCGAGATGGACGAGGCCGGGCTGAACCGCTATGGAGAGCGCATCTTCAACCTGCAGCGGGCCATCCAGCTCAGGGAGGGCCGGCAACCCGGGACGGACGACGTCCCGGCGCCCTTCAACTTCAGCTCTCCGGTCGAGTCCGTGTTCATGAATCCCGAGGTCATCGTGCCCGGGCCCGGGGATGAAGTGGTCAGCAGGAAAGGGGCCACCCTGGAGCCCGAGGCCTATGAGACCATGCGCGGGGAGTTCTACGCCTTAAGGGGCTTTGACCCGGCCTTTGGCCTCCAGAAAAGGGCCGCCCTCGAGGAGCTCGGGCTGGGTGATGTGGCCGCAGAACTGGAAACAACAGGCAAAGGCGGTCTTGTTCAGGGCTGAGCATTTGGGTTGCGGGCGAAGCCCGATTTAGAGTATTGATTCGGCCCATTTAATAAGGTCCTGTCCGCCTATCGGCATATATTTTTCCGGAATGCTCCGGGCCGACGGGCAGGCCCGGGTAAATCAACATCTTTGCCAAATGCAATCATGTAAAGTCATTTTCCCTGTTTTGCAAAAAGGACAGGACCCGCTGGACGTAGAGCCGGGTCTCCTGAAAAGGGATCTGGCCCCGGTGTTTCTGCATGGTACCGGGGCCGGCATTGTAGGCGGCCAGGGCCTGCGTGACGTCGCCGTCAAAGAGGCGGAGCATTTTTTTCAGGTACCTGGATCCGCCGTCGATGTTCTCCTGGATGTCAAAGGGATTGTCGACCCCGAGCTCCCTGGCGGTTTCCGGCATGAGCTGCATCAGGCCCTGTGCCCCGGCCGGAGAGACCGCCCGGGGCTGATAATCTGATTCAGCCTTGATCACCCCGCTTATCAGCTCCCTGGGCAGTTCGTACCTGGCCGCGGCCAGGTCCACGGCCCGTTCGATCAAGGCCTGTTCCCGGTTCTGGCTAAGAGAGGAGGTTTCCCCGAGTCCGAAGGTTCGAGGAGAAAGGGAGGAATCAGGCAGGTGTAAAGGTTCGTCCGCGATCCTCGTCTGAAGGGGTTCCGGGGCTTCGCTGCCTGCTGCAGGAGTAAGGCCCTGAAGCGATGAATCCCGTTCGGGTCCCTCCCAGATGATCTCTTTGGAATCCGGCTCGAGGAAGACCCGGGTCCCGGCCGGGATCCGGGTGTAGGGCTTGTCGGCGTTGATCTCGGAATGCACGATCTCCCAACAGTCAGGGCCGTGATGCGCATAATCGATCAGAAGATGGGAGACAGTGGGCTTGTTGGCGGTAATCGTCCCCAGCTCGATCAGGCCGGCCTTGTCGGCGTTTCGCTCCAGGGCCTGCGTTTTGGATGAGTCCAGAGGTCCTTTATGTCCGGCTTCGGCCAGATCGGCGGCAAAGTCTCGATTGAACCCGGAGCGGACAGTCGGGTTCTGCCTTGCCCGGGGGTGGGAAAGGGAAGGTGTCTGTGTATTGTGGACCTGCATGTCTGGATCGATTCACTCGTGCTTGTTTCAGCCTGTATCGGCCTGGAAGGGAATATTCTTTAGCTTCAAGACCCGCGAAGACAGGAAATCCCGAATCCATATTCATAAAAAAGTAAACGGCAATGGCTTGATATGAAAACAGCAAATATATACCGGCCTTAAAAGCGCCCTGAAAATCTTCCTCGCGGGTTTCAAGCTTGGTCCAGGTTTCGTTTCTTGA